>JAAUYW010000106.1 GCA_014804915.1 Desulfovibrio sp.
AAAAAAAGCAGGGCCTGTTCAAGAGCGTCGCTATCCGGCTGGGTCTGGAAGAGATGGAGCAGGTCTGCATACAGTTCCTCGCCAGTGAGGGGATTTTCAAAAAATTCTCTGATTTCGGCTGGCTCCAGCCCGCTCATCCAGATGGGCAGCTGCAGGCTTGCCGGATAGGAGAGGCCGCGCAGGAACCTGCGAATCCTGAAATCAGGGCTCATGTTTCTGTCCGAGGCCGGCAGGGCTGCGATCAGGCTGCGGGCCAGAAGATGGAGCCAGTCCGGAATCAGCCTGCGATACCAGGCGGCAGGGCGGATTGCAGCCAGCGGATCATAGCCGCCAAAGAGCTCGTCGCCGCCATCGCCGCTCAGCGCTACGGTTACGTTTTCCCGCGCGAATGCGCATAGCTGCCAGGTGGGTATGAGCGAGGCATCGCCAAAAGGCTCGCTCATTTTGCCGAGCGTGCGCGGAATGCTGTCCCGCATCGCGCTTTCGGTCAGATGGCGAATCCGGTTTTTGACGCGCAGAAACCTGGCTACGCTGGCCGCCTTTGCCGATTCATCAAAGCTTTTTTCATGAAAGCCGATTGTAAAGGTCTGCAGGCATTCCGGATCGGTCACGCGGCAGGCGGCTGCGAGGATCGCGCTTGAATCAATGCCGCCTGAAAGAAAGACGCCAAGCGGCACGTCGCTGAGCAGCCGTCTTTTGGTTGCCTCAATAATCAGCCGCCGCAGCTCTTCGGCCAGGGCGGCTTCGTCTTTCCAGGCGCTGTCCGGCTGCAGCCTGAACTGCCAGTAAGGGGCGCTGGCAGTGGAAAGGCCATCAAGATTGACGCAGAGCCAGGAGCCCGGGGGCAGGGACTGGCAGCCAAGGGTGGCGCACCGGCCGGCCGGCAGATAATTCCAGGCGAAAAAGCGCTGGATATTGGCCTTATCCGGCTCTGCGCAAAAGCCTGGCCAAAGGCGCAGCGCAGCTATTTCACTAGCAAAGGCGAAGCCGTGCTCATTGAGGGCATAAAACAGAGGCTTTTCGCCAAAACGGTCGCGTCCAAGCCAGATCTGCCTTTTTTGGGGCAGGTAAATGGCGAAAGCGAACATGCCATTAAAGCGAATCAGGCAATCTGCGCCCCATTGCAGGAAAGCCCGCAACAGGGTTTCGGTATCGCTATGGGCTGTAAAAAATCTGTGGCCCAGTTTTTCCAGCTCGGTTCTGATTTGCAGATGGTTGTAAATTTCGCCATTATAAACCAGCACGGCTCCGGTTTCGTAATCCCGCATTGGCTGCTTGCCATGCGCAATATCGAGAATTGCGAGTCTGCGGTGGCCGAAGCCGAGCCTGTCCTGCCAGTAAAGGCCGCCATCATCAGGACCGCGATGCCAGAGCTCGCTGGTCATGGCCTTGAGATCGGCCTCTGTGCCTGCGCCATAAAAACCGGTAATGCCGCACATTATGGCTGGAGCATCAGCGCCGCTCTGGCAGGTTCACGGTTTCAGCGACAAGATAATCCCGCCTGTGCTGGGATTCAAAATAGGTGCGGCTCATTATTTCCGCCAGCAGGCCCATCAGGATGCAAATGCAGCCCAGCAGAAAGCAGATGCCGGCGAACATGGGCAGGGGAGTCTGGATAAGGCTGACCGAGGCGTGGAATTTCAGGACCAGGGCCCAGACAAGCGTTACAAGCGCAAGAAAAAAGGAAGCCAGGCCGCAGCCTCCGAAAATATAGATGGGCTTGGAAAGGTATCTGGAGAGAAATTTCACTACCAGGATATCCAGAAGCACCTTGAAGACTCTTTCGAGGCCATATTTGGAGGAGCCGTGCTTGCGCGCATGATGGCTTACAGGCACTTCCGACACTTTCGCGCCCTGCCAGGTGGCGTAAATTGGAATGAAGCGGTGCATTTCTCCATAAAGGCGCACGTCCTTGAGGGCTGTGGCGCGGTAAGCCTTTAAAGTGCAGCCATAGTCGTGCAAATGCACACCCGACACGCGGGAGATCAGGGCATTTGCAATGTGGCTGGGCAGATTGCGCTTGATGGGATTGTCCTTGCGGTTCTTGCGCCAGCCGGAAACCACATCGTAGCCCTGCTCCAGCCTGGCAATCAGCAACGGAATGTCCGCAGGATCGTTCTGGAGATCGCCATCCATAAAAACCAGGATGTCTCCGCGGGCATAGTCTATGCCTGCCTGGATGGCGGCAGTCTGGCCGCGGTTGATTGCAAGGCGGATCGCCTTGAAGCGGGCGTCAGCTTCGGCCTGTTTCCTGAGCAGGTCAAAGGTGTTGTCGCTGCTGCCGTCATCAATAAGTATAATTTCTGTTTGCTGCGCATTATCGGCAAATTTTTCCAGCGCGGCGAAAAGCGCAGGCAGGTTTTCAGATTCGTTAAATACAGGTATGATAATACTGAGCATTGCTGGCTTGCTTGTAGTGTTTCCGGAAAAAACAGTCTGGTAACAGGGGGTTTATCATACCAGGGCCCGCTTGCCAACAAGCGGCGCCAGCCAGGCGCCGGTTTTGGCCTGGGGCTATTGGCTAACGCGGGAAAATATTATAGAAAGTTTAATCGCCATGAAGCAATACCAGGATTACTATTTTCGCAAGGCAAAAGCGGAAAATTATCCGGCGCGCTCAATCTACAAGCTGCGGGAACTGGACAGCAAGTTCGGCCTGCTCGCAAAAGGCATCAGGGCGCTGGATCTGGGCGCGTCTCCAGGTTCGTGGACGCTTGGCTGCGCGGAGAAAATTGGCCCTGGCGGCAGGGTGCTCGCTTGCGATCTCAAGCCATGCGCAGTCAATTTTCCGGAACATGTTGTTTTCATGCAAGCCGATATTTTCAATCCGATTCCCGAATTTGCGCAGGCGCTCGCTGAGCTGGGGCCATTTGACCTGGTGCTCAGCGACATGGCGCCAGCTACCACTGGCTCTGCGTTTACGGATCAGGCGCGCTCCTATAATCTGGCGAACGCCGCGTTTGAGCTTGCCTGCCGGCATCTGGCGCAGGGCGGAAAATTCGCAGTCAAGATATTCATGGGGCCGGATGCCCAGACCTTGCAGGCTGACATGCGCAAGGTTTTCGGCAAGGTGAAGGCGCACAAGCCCAAAAGCTCGCGCAGCGAGAGCCGCGAGACTTTTTTTGTGGGCCTGGAATTCAGGGGCTTGCCTGCGGGGCCTGAAGCGGCTGATTCCGGCTTCTGAAAGAAAATGCCACAGAGGAGGGGCAATGTCAGGGCATAGCAAATGGGCAAATATCCAGCACCGCAAGGGGCGGCAGGACGCAAAACGGGGCAAGGTTTTCACAAAGGCAGCAAAGGAGATCATCATTGCAGCCAAGGGCGGCGGCGATCCTGCCGGCAATCCGCGCCTGCGCGCAGCCATAGCGGCCGCAAAGGCGGTCAATCTTCCCAAGGACAGGATCGAGGCTGCGATACGCAAGGGCACTGGCGAGGATGCAGGCGGCGATATCACAGAGGCTTTCTATGAGGGCTATGGTCCAGGCGGCATTGCGCTGATGGTTGAAGTGGCGACAGACAATAAAAATCGCACTGTGGCCGAAGTGCGGCACCTGTTCACAAAACATGGCGGCCAAATGGGTGAAAATGGCAGCGTGGCCTGGATGTTCGAACGCAAGGGCGTCATCACTGTGGACAGGAACGCATACGGGGAAGAGGCCATAATGGAGGCGGCCCTGGAGGCGGGCGCAGACGATGTGGTGGATGACGAGGATGTCTGGACCATTCAGACCGCGATGGCTGATTTCGCAGCAGTGCGGGACGCGCTTGAAAGCGCGGGCATTGCGATGCAGACTGCCGAGCTGGCGATGGTGCCTGCCAATCTGGTGGAGGTGAACGCGGAAACAGGCGTGAAGCTTCTTAAGCTCATGGACGCGCTTGATGATAATGACGATGTCCAGAATGTGTATGCCAATGCCGATTTTCCTGAAGATATGCCCACTGACTGAGTTTGCGCATGGTTGTCATTGGCATTGATCCCGGCTCCCGCTTTACTGGCTGGGGAATTGTTTCAGAAGCGTCAGGCTGTCTTGAGCTGGTGGACTGCGGCGTGATTCAGCCCGCGGCGCGCAAGCCGGACAAGCTGTCTTTTTCGGAAAGGCTGGCCTGCATTTATCATGAGCTTTGCATGCCAATAAAGCGCAGCCGTGTGGATGCCGGCGCAATAGAGCAAATATTCGTGGCGCAAAACGCGCAGTCAAGCCTGAAACTCGGCCAGGCGCGGGGCGTGGCTGTGGCGGCTTGCGCCTCATTTGGGCTGGATATTTTTGATTATGAGCCTGCCGTGGTAAAAAAGGCGCTTGTAGGCACAGGCAGGGCGGACAAGGAGCAGGTGGCCTTCATGGTCAAGCGCCTGCTGAATATTCGCGAGGCAAGCTGGCGGCTGGATACCACCGATGCGCTGGCTGTCGCAATTTGCCATCTCACGCAGGCGCGGTTTATGGCTCTGGCCGCCAGGGCGCGCAACGCCACGCAGGCAGGTTAAATCGCAAACCAAGAGGGACAGATGACACGCAAGGATCGGACTGAAGGCATTTTCAGCCGCCGCGAGGTTCTGGATGAGAGCGAGCGCAGGCAATATTATCTAATTCAGCTCAAGGAACTGCTTTCCTATGCCTACAGGTATTCCGAGGATGTCAAGAAACGTTTTGATCGCGCCCAGTTCAATGTGGAAAAGTTCAAGACGCTTTCGGACATAAAATATATCCCGATTCTGAAAAAAAAGGAGCTGATTTTTCTGCAGTCCATGGGGCCGCGCCTTGGCGGCCTGCTGACCAAGGATATTGGCGAGCTCAAGCGAATCTTTCTCTCCCCCGGGCCCATATTTGATCCGGAGGATCGCGGCGAGGACTACTGGGGCTATACCGAGGCGTTCTATTCAGTGGGGTTTCGGCCTGGCGACGCAGTGCAGAATACATTCACATATCAGCTGACGCCGGCCGGCCTGATGTTTGAGGAGCCGCTGCGCAATCTTGGCTGCGCTGTTGTGCCTGCCGGCACCACAGACGCCGCCACCCAGCTGGACATTATGCAGAAATTGCGCGTTTCCGGCTATGTGGGCACGCCAAGCTTTCTGATGCATCTGGCCCAGAAAGCCGAGGAAAAAGGCCTGAATCTGCGCAAGGATCTCTTTCTTGAGGTCGCCTTTGTCACAGGCGAGCGGCTCTCGGAACGAATGCGCTCGCAAATGGAAAAACGTTATGATCTGATCATGCGCCAGGGTTATGGCACTGCGGACGTAGGCTGCATTGGCTATGAGTGCTTTCACAAATCGGGCCTGCACATCGCAAATCGCTGCTATGTCGAGATCTGCCATCCTGATACAGGCATTCCGCTGAAGGACGGGGAAGTTGGCGAGATTGTTGTAACAGCTTTTAACAAGACTTATCCGCTGATTCGCCTGGCGACAGGAGATTTGTCCTATATTGAGCGCGGACCTTGCGCCTGCGGGAGAACCAGCCCGCGCCTGGGCAGTATTGTTGGCCGCGTTGACACAACCGCGCGCATTATGGGCATGTTTGTCTATCCGCATCAGGTTGAGCAGGTGCTGAGCCGTTTTGAAGAAATCAAGCGCTGGCAGATAGAAGTTACAAATCCTGGCGGAATCGACGAGATGACCCTGTTTATTGAGACAAGCGGATTCAAGCGCGAGGATGAGCTGCTTCACCAGTTCCGTGAAAAGATCAAGCTGCGTCCGGAGCTCAGAATTCTCGCGCCAGGCAGTCTGCCAGCCCAGATTCGGCCAATTGAGGACAAGCGCCACTGGGATTAAGGAACGAAAATGGATCCGGTCAGCAGAGGGGGTGA
>JAAUYW010000107.1 GCA_014804915.1 Desulfovibrio sp.
TATCTGATAGGACTGGCGTCCGTTCTGGGCATCGCGAAAAACCCAGGAGCAGGGAGTCTTCGGGCCGCTGTTTCTGCAGACCATCTCGGCCTGCCCCCAGCGCTCGCCATCATTGCAGGCCGCGCCGGAACTGCTGACAGACAAAACGCCATTCGCTGAAAGCGTCGCATGAGTAGAGCCTATGCACATGCGATTGTAGGACGGATCAATGACCCTGCGCTTGCCTGTCTTGCCGTTTGCGCCAAAACAGAAGCATTCCCGTATCGTGCGCTTGGAGAAATATTCCGGCCTTGTTCCCTGCCAGCAGCCTTCCAGAAACGACAGGTTGCCGGTTTTCGCAGCTTCCGGCGGAATTCTCAACTCCTGGCCTGGCTTTGGCTTTGCAGGCGCTGCCTTTTTTTCAGGCGCCGAAGAATGCGCCTTTTTTTCCGGGGTCTTTTTCTCTGGCGTCTTTTTTTCGGGCTCCTTTTTCTCTGGCAGCTTCGGTTTTTCCAGGGCAGGCTTTTTTGCCTCTGGCAATTCTGTAACTGGCAGCATCTGCGCCAGGGTCAGCTCTTCCTGCTTCTGGGGCTGAGACTCAGGCTTTTGCTTTTCCCTGAGCTCGACAATTCCGGGACGCGCCGGCGATTCGGCCTGCTTTTGCTCCGGTTTCCCGGGCTGCGCCGCCTTCTCCGGCTCCGGTTTGATGACAGCCTTTTCCGGCTCCTGCGTCTCTGCAATCTCCGGTTTTACCAGCTCGCCCCTGTGCTCGCCCTCCAAAATCACCCCCTCGGGCGTGAGCAGCACTCCGGTATCTGTCCGGTAGCCTTCCGGCTCTTCGGACAGGATTTGCGAGCGCGTGCCATCTGGCAGGATTATCCAGGTTCCCGGGCCAAAACTTTGCGGTCCCTGCTGTTCGCGAATAAAATCGGCGATATTTCCCAGGGAATCAGCAGCCTGGCCTTCCTTCGGACAAGCCAGGATGCAAAGCCAGAATAACGCGATAAAGCCGGCAGCGATCTTCATTTTTGTCATTTCACCTTCAAGAAATTGGCTTGCCAGACAGTTCCATCCTCATTCACGCCAGTGCATGACGCGGACGCTCCCTCGGCATTTCTGCAGATAATCTTAACCGGATTGTACGCCCGGCCCGAGCGCTCGCAAACCTGCTGCCGCACAGTCATGACCAGCTCGCCATTGTGCAGCTCGGCAGCGGCGTCGCCTGTGCAGCGGTCCGATTTGTCAACTACTGTCGCCTTGCCCCTGCCCGCGCCGTCGTATGTGAAAATAACCTCGACAGGCTCTCGGGTATGCACATTCATGAGGCCAGTCCTGCACAGCCATTCGCCCTGGAGAAACCTGGTGTCATCGCCTTTTTCCGGAATGACCAGGGATTCGCCTTCAGGCTCGGGCCCGGAAACGGGCGGCTTCGCTTCAGGCGCCTTTGACTGCTCCGGAACGCACAGCGCGACATGCCTGTCCAGCTGCGCCCTGAGATTGTCCACCTCGGCGCGCAAATCCAGTAGCTCCGCTCTCCGGCTCTCCGGCCCTTCCAGAAACGCAAGGGCTGGTCCTTCAAACAACGTTTTGCCCGCTATCGTCGGCAGACCGCCAAATGAGGTGAATAAAAGCCACAAAAGCAGCAACAGCAGAAACAGCGGCAAAAGCCACCACAGCCAACCATAAAACCGGGGGCCAGACGCAACCTGGACAACTGCCGCCCTGGGGGCTTCCGCCGGCTTTTCCGGCTCCGCAGCGCTCTCTGGCGTGGCAGTTGGCGGGGGCGGGGCGGCCGCGGCCAGCCGCGTCAGATCCTTTGGCTCCACGCCTGGCGTTCCCGGGCCAAAACCCCAGCAGACAAAGACCGGCTGATCGCCGCAGACATAGATATAGCTTTCATCCGGATAATGAAGAGCCAGACGCAGGATGTTGCCCCGCGTCACCTTCATCTGGTCTGGAGATCGCATAAGCTCTTCGGCGAAAGCCTGAATCTCCTTCGCCATGCCGCTTATTTTTGCAACTGCCGCCTCCCTCTGCTGCTGCGGCAATTCCTCCAGCTTGCGTGGCGAGCCGTAAACCGGCGTGTACCAGTCGATTTCGCTTGTCTGCCTGTTCTCCACCGGCTCGGCAAAAAGCAGCACATAATCATCGCCAAACTTGCGCCGCAGCATATCGCGGATTTGCGGATAATTGGCGTATGCCAGAATTCCCTGGAACGCCAGCGCATGCACGCTGGCTTTCGTAGTTGTTGCAAGGAGGGTTCCAGTCATGATTTCTCCAGTCAGGGTGTAACGCCCTGGCTATTGAGGAAACCGAGCAGATCCCGGGCTGCCAGAGCTATTGACGCTTGCCTGTAGCTGGTTTCGTCAAGCGTGATCATTGTGTTGATGCCAACCACCTCGCCATTCTCGTTGAGCAGCGGGCCGCCGCTGCTGCCCGGGGAAATGGGCGCAGTATGCACAATGAGGTCAGGCGCGCGATGCAGCACCGCGCTGACTACTCCCTCGGTATACGACAACTCCGGCACTGCCGAAATGTCCGCGCCTCCAAGCAGCCTTGCATATGCCGGATCATTCTTGCCAATCACATCCGGAAAGCCCCAGGCGCCGATTTTTTCGGTTTTGACTACTTCATCGGCAAAAGGCAAAACCGCTGTCCTGGCTCCGGGCGGCATATCCACTTTCAGAAGCGCGTAATCCGCGTTCCCGCCCTTGCTTGTTGCAACCACCCTGGCAATGGCCGCCTTGCCAAGGCTTTTGCTTGTAACAAGCACTTTGGCCAGCCCCTTCTCTATCACATGCCTGTTTGTTACCACATACCCTGGCGCTACAAAAAATCCCGATCCTGTTGAAAGGCCGCTTTTGCCGTCAGTAGAAACAATGAAAACGCAGGCGCGCTCAATATCCTCCACCTTTCCGCTCCTGCTGCTTGTGGCCGGAATCGCCTTCGCGCCGGCGCTGGCTTCAGGCTCGGACGCAGCGGGAACGGGCGCAGCCGCAGGTTCGGCCTCCAGTCGCCTTTTGGCAGCGCAGGGCTCGATTTTGAGCAGACTGGCCAGTTCGTCGCGCTCGCCTGCCAGGCTTTCCAGTTCGCGCGCTTCCGCGGCTGCGGCTTCCAGCCTGTCCGACCGGTAACTCAAAAAATGCCACAGGCACCAGCCAATGGCGCAGAGCAGCAGAAACGAGATGAAAAGCGGCGCAAAAGCCCGCTTCGCCGGCTTGCCTTCCCTGGATGCGTCTGTCATGTCAGGCCCTTATGTCGCGCAGCTGTGAAAGCGCGTCATTGATCTCTTTGTTCTGCGAACGGGTTACGTTCTGCGCCTGCGTCTTCTCCTCGCGAATCGACGCTGTCTTGCGCGTGATCGCCTGCTTGCGCTTGCGGGCCGCATTGAGCGCGCTGGCCTTTTGCTGATACGCGGCCTGTCCCTGGGACATCGCCTGCGGACTCCTGATCTGCTGCTCCTCGCTTGCGAACGCCTGTTCGTATTGCTGATCCAGCGATTCTCCCTGCGCGGCAGCGTCTCCCAGGATGGCGATCGCCTCCTCGCGGCCATTCTGAATCTCTACATAGCGGCTATGCGCCACTTCGCGCGAAATCTGACCGGAGCGGATGCCGCCCAGTAACGCCTGAAATTCGCGGTCATAGCATTGCAGCGAGGAACGCGCGGCCGCGCTGGCGACATCGAGATTGGAAATATCCCCGTCCAGCTCCTGCAGGTACCTGTTCAGGCGCATATTGTCTTCCCGCTGCTGCTGCTGGCTTCCATAGGCATTGCCAACCATGCTTCCGCCAACGCCGCCCATTGCCGCGCCCATCACTGCGCCCTGCCATTTGCCTGTGGTGAGCAAGCCAATCAAGGCGCCGCCGGCAGCGCCCAGCACAGCGCCGGTAGCCGTGCTTTTGGCTACGGTATGCTCGCTCCTGCGCAGGTCATCAATCGGCCGGTAGCAGGAAGGATAATAGGCGACATTGGTATGCTGCTCGCCGTACTTGCTGGCGCAGCCAGGCAAAAGGAACAGGGACGCAGCGACAAGCGCGACTGCGGATTTACGCATGCTCATTTTTTCCGTCCTTGGGAGATTGAAAATGTTTAAAGCCGCTTTCCAGGCCTGTATTTTCACATTTGTACACCTTATTAAGGACATAAATCCCCCATTGTCAATTATAATTTTTTTTAGCCGGTCTTGATTCTTCGTTGCCGCAAGGGCCGGCCTGACCATTTGCGCATATTGCCGGGCCAGGCAATAACAGCTATGATTAACCGGAAAAAAGGCATGTTTTTGGCGCCGGAGTGCTGAAAAAGGCGGACGGAGGTTTTTATGCGTCTTTCGCGTTCCATTGTAGGCAGGGAGGAAGCTTCAGCTGTCGCCCGCGTGATCTGCGAGGATGGCTACCTGGGCATGGGCGCCGAGACCAGGGAATTCGAGGCCAGGCTTGCGGAATATCTTGGTGTGGAGCCCTGGCAGATCGTAAGCTGCAATTCCGGCACCGCGGCCCTGCATCTGGCCGTGTGGGCGGCTTCGGCCCACCCCCTGCGGCGCATTCCCGAAAGCGCGGCAATGCCAGAAATCCTTGTCCCCACCCTCACGTTTGTTTCCTCCTTTCAGGCGATACTCGCTGGCGGCTGCAAGCCTGTAGCCTGCGACGTGCTCCCTGAAACCGGCACGCTGGATCTTGAAGACGCCGCAAGAAGGCTAACTGGCAACACTATTGCCGTCATGCATGTGGACTATGCCTCAAACCCCTGGCATCTGGACGCTGTTTACGCATTCGGCGCAAGCAATGGCCTGCGCGTGATTGACGATGCAGCGCACGCTTTTGGCTGCCGCCATCATGGCCGCAAGGTTGGCTCTTTTGGCGATCTCGTCTGCTTCAGCTTTGACGGCATCAAGAACATCACTTGTGGCGAAGGCGGCTGCCTGGTCGCCTTTGACAGGGAGAGCGCCAGCATAGCAGCCGACGCGAGGCTGCTGGGAGTTGAAGGCGACACAGCCAGAAGATTCGCTGGCGGCCGTTCCTGGCAGCCCAAGGTCGAGCGCCCGGGGCTGCGCTATCATCTGAGCAATATCATGGCCGCGATTGGCAATGTCCAGCTGAGCCGCCTGGAAGACGAGTTCATCCCGGCCAGGCGCGAGCTTTACAATGCCTATGTCCGTCTGCTCAGGCCCGAGCGCGGCCTGAAGCTCCTGGAAACGGATCCTGAAGACTATATTGTGCCGCATATCATGCCAGTCCGCATTCTGGATGGCAAAAAGGAAAAAGTAATCGAGCGCCTTGCTGCTGCCGGCATCCCGACCGGCATTCACTACAAGCCCAACCATCTGCATCCGCTTTTCGGCAACGGCAGGGAAAAACTCGCCAATGCCGAGCGCCTCTATGCCGAGCTGGTCACCCTGCCGCTCCACCCCGGGCTTGACGAATCGGACGTCCAGCTTGTCTGCTCTGCCCTGGACGAGGCGCTGGCATGAGCGACGCCGCCATCCGTCCGGCTCCAAGGCTGGTTTTCGTTATCCCCTGTTACAATGAGGAAGAAACGTTGCCTGCCACCATGGATGCGATCGCGGCCTTGCTGGCTTCTTGCAAGAGTCAGGGGCTTATAAGGGAAGACAGCTTCGCCTGCTATGTGGACGATGGCAGCCAGGACGCAACATGGGAGCTCATCCGCCAGCGGCATGAGCAGGACAGGGCTTGCCGCGGCATCAAGTTCGCAGCCAACGCGGGCCATCAGAACGCGGTCTGGGCCGGAATGGCGACTGCGAGACGCTGGGGCGCTGACTGCATCATCAGCCTGGATGCGGATCTGCAGGACGACATCTCGGTCGTGCCAGAAATGCTGCGCGAATATCTGCGCGGCATTGACATAGTGTATGGAGTCAGATCCAGCCGCGAAACAGACACTGCGTTCAAGCGCGATACCGCCCAGCTTTTCTATAAATTGATGGCCAGGCTCAATGTGGCGATGATTCCGGATCATGCTGATTACAGGCTGGTAAGCAGGCCAGTGCTGAAAGCCTTGCGCGGCTTTCAGGAAGAAAGCCTGTTTTTGCGCGGCCTTTTTCCTGTTCTCGGTTTCAGGACAAGCAAGGTGTATTACAAAAGGCAGGAGCGCAAGACAGGCAAAAGCAAATATCCGCTGCGCAAAATGATTTCATTCGCCTGGCTTGGCATCACATCCTGCAGCGCGGCGCCCTTGCGCCTTGCAGGCGTGCTCAGCTTCATCTGCATGCTCATTGCCCTGATTGCCTTCATAGTCTCGCTGTTTAAATATTTTTCCGGTGCCGTCGTCCCTGGCTGGACATCGCTTGTGATCATCATCCTCTTTCTCGGCGCCGCGCAGCTTTTTTGTCTGGCCATCATGGGCGAATACATAGCCAAAATCTTTACGGAAGTGCGGCACAGACCGCGTTACATAATTGAAAAAACTATTTGAAAACTGCAAAAACATTTTCTGCGTCTATGCAAGGCTGCGCGACGCCATATGCTCACAGCGCCTGATTCGCTTTGGCCTTGTCGGCCTTGCTGCGACAGCCTCGTATTTCGCGCTCGGCCTGCTGTTTGTCGATCTGCTGTCAATGCCCCTGCTGATCGGCAATGCCCTTGCCTACATAATAAGCTTTGCAGTCTCCTATGCCGGCCAGAGCCGCTGGACTTTCCAGTCAGGCGATACTGATTCCAGAATGCTGCCGCGCTTTGCAATCGCGCAAGCCGCAGGCTTCGGCCTCAACAGCATGATAATCGGCGCGCTCGCAGCCTTGCGCGTTCCCTACCTGCTCTCAATGCTGGCGGCAACAGTTTCCGTGCCCTTTGTTGTCTATCTGATCTGCAAATACTGGGTATTTCGCCCCCGGGGAAAAGAATGAGCAAATCCCGGCGCCCCAAATTCTCGGTCATAATGAATTGCCTTGATTGCGAGCGCTATCTGCCGGCAGCGCTGGCTTCTCTCAAGGCCCAATCCTGCCAGGACTTCGAAATCATTTTCTGGGATAATGGCTCCAGGGACGAGAGCGCGGCGATTGCGCTGGATTACGGCCCGCGGCTGCGCTACTTTCGCTCGGAAGAGACTGTGCCTTTGGGCCAGGCGCGCAATCTCGCCATAAGCAAGGCCGAAGGCGAATATGTCGCTTTTCTGGATTGCGACGATCTCTGGCGCCCAGGAAAACTTGAAAAGCAGCTTGCACTGCTTGAGGCAAA
>JAAUYW010000108.1 GCA_014804915.1 Desulfovibrio sp.
CGTCAATGCAAAGTCCTGTCTATCTCCGTGCCAGCTCTATAGCAGACTTCTTTGACTGCCCTGCCCGCTGGCAGTCAAAGCACCTGTTAAAAATGCGGCTGCCCACTTCAGGCGCGGCTTTGCTGGGCACGGCTGTTCATGCAGGCACTGCGCTCTTTGATCAGTCAAAACTTGACGGCAATCCGCTTACTTCAGATGAAGCCGCTGGCGCAGTAGTGGACACCCTGCAAAAGCCGGAATTTGAGGTTGACTGGGAAGACAGCAATCCCAATGAAGCCGAAAAGCTGGCCCTGCCATTACACAAACTCTACTGCGAGAAAGTCGCGCCAAAGCAGAATTACACCGCAGTTGAAGCAACCTGCGAGGCGCTGGAGCTTACCGATATCAGCCTAACGCTCACCGGCACAGTGGATCGCGTCCGCAAGACTGAAGAAGGGCTTGGCATTGCGGACATAAAGACTGGCAAAACGGCAGTCGGCGCGGACGGCAAAGTTAGAACGCAGGCTCATGCCGCGCAGATTGGCGCATATGAAATACTGGCGCAGGCGGTTACCGGCAAGGAAATTTCCGCGCCCGCCCAGATCATTGGCTTGCAGGTCGCAAAGACGGACAAAGGCAGACGCGCAGGCACAGGCGAAATCGCCAATGCCCGCGACATTCTGCTTGACGATGGCGAGCAGCCCGGGCTCTTGCGGATTGCCAGCCGGATAATCCACTCAGGGGATTTTTACGGCAACCCTAGAAGCCCGCTTTGCAGCGAGAAATATTGCCCGGCATTCAAGTCATGCCGCTGGCGGAGGTAATAATTATGGCGCAAGCAACTGTTGCGGCATTGTCAAAAAGGCAGCCGCCGAGCGCGATTGATACAGTACAGGCCCTGCTGACTCAAAATTTCAGGGCAATCCAGTCTTGCCTGCCAAAGCATTTGACGCCGGAGCGGATGTGCAGGATTGCCGTCCAGTCCTTGCAGCGCAATCCGCAAATCCTGAAATGCACACCAGAAAGCCTGGTCAAGGCGATAATCGAGGCATCAAGCCTAGGGCTTGAGATTGACAGCCGCGGCCTGGCCTATCTCGTTCCCTACGGGAACAAGAATCAGGACGGGCGCACAAACGCCACGCTGATTTTTGGCTACAAGGGACTTATGGAGCTGGCGTATCGTTCTGGCCGCGTTGCCAGCATTTACGCCGAAACCGTTTGCGAGAATGACGATTTCGAGTTCGAGCTGGGCTTGCAGCCAAAGTTGCGGCACATTCCAAGCCTTGACGACAGAGGGGAGCTGAGGGCTGTTTATGCTGTTGCCCATATGAAAGACGCGGATCCCGTGTTTGTGGTTATGGGCAGGAGCGATGTTGAGAAAATCCGCCGCGCAAGCAAGGCGGGCAATTCCGGCCCCTGGACGCAATGGACGGAGGAAATGTGGAAGAAGACGGCAATCCGCCGCCTGTGCAAATATTTACCGCTCTCACCTGAAATCCAGAAGGCGATTGCGCTTGATGAGCAGGCCGATGAGGGAGTGCAAAATCTGGCAGAGGGGATAATAAATCTGCCGGAGGAACCTGCCATTGAGACAACGGCAAAACAGAAAGAGGAAAGCGATCCCGAGCCCAGGCGGGAGGAGCCGTCTTTTGAGTGCGCGAAAATGGACAAGGACGGCAATCCCAAAATGGTTACCAGCGAGGATTGCTTTTATTGCAAGGATAAGGACGGTTGTCCGAACAAGGGATAGATAGCCATAGGGCCGCTCGCGAGGGCGGCTTTTTTCTTTTGGAGGGTGTATGACCACAATGCAGAAAGTTTACCAGGACGCGTAGGCCGCTTGCGGTTTGCAAGTTGGGGATTGGGTAAAAGTTACCCGCCAAGCTGAAAGTTTTGAAGCGGGATGGGATACTACTTGGATTCCCGAAATGAACAGTCTTGTAGGACAGACAGGTGAGGTTGTTAGCGTGGACAAGCGTATAATTGTTCGCTTCTCAAAGATTTGTTTTTTATTTTTCTACTTCGTCCTTGAAAAGGCAAAAAAGCCCGAGCCCGTGTTCAAGCCGTTTGACAAGGTGCTGGTGAGGGATAAGGACGATGAGATTTGGCGTTGCAATTTATTCTCTCATACGAACGAAGGCATTTATGTATGTGTTATTCATGCTTGGGAACAATGCATTCCCTACGAGGGCAATGAGCATCTTGTAGGGACAACGGGGAAACCGGAGGCGGATGATAGCTAATGCGTTATGTCTGGACTATGTGGGCCATAGTTGAAATAGCTCGCTATGGCCTAATCTTTGGCTGCCTCTATGCAGCCTATAAGGCGTGGTGTGATGCATGGCCCGTATCTGTAGTCGCGCTGATAATAGCCCTCCTGCTGCCCATAGCTGGCAATCGCTTAACATACACTGAGGGAGAGAAAACGAAGTGATGGATAAAGACCAAATAGCCTGCCTCTGGCTTGGGGCGGCCTATGTGGAATACTGGGGTGGGAATGGCTAAATGCTTTTGGGACGGCCCATGCCCCGAGTGTCATGGCGAGGGTGTGATTAATGACGAACTGTGCCCCGAGTGCGAGGGGAGAGGCATGGTAGGCGGCGTGGAAGAAATAAAGCCATTGCCGGATTATGTGCGCCATAAAGCAGTTGGCAGCAAGCTGCGCCATGTGAGGGAGCGGCGAGGCGTCAGTATGACTGAGCTTGCCAAAGAGTTTGGCTGGAGGATTGTTCATTTGAGCAATATCGAGCGGGGCACGGTATGTCCCACGATTGATGAACTGGTGCAGATAACGGAGTGGATTCGGGAATGTATTACGTAATTAGCCAGAGTACAGATCTTAGATGCCCCATGACAAAAGTGAGGAAGTTCTCATCCCTGAACGCCGCAATGCGTTTCGCCAGGATTGGAAGCGGCAATTACACCTACAAGGATCCGGAAGCGGCCAGGAATTGGCATCACACTTTCAACAGTGTGTGGGAGCTGAAAGGGCGGATAAACAGGCGGGATCCCATTTTTTCGGATCGCGGCACCTCCTGCTATCCGAGGAACGATGCAGACAATCTGGCCGCGTACATCCAGAGGAACGGCGAGGAAATTCCGTTGGAGGACAATTAACGTGATGAATATGAGTCAAGAAAAGAAACGATGCCCTTTTTGTGGAAATAAACACCTATATGTCATTGGTATTAATGATGACATGGATTGTGAGCAAGAAAAAATCCTTTGCGCGGACTGCGGTGCAACAGGCCCATTTGCTGACAGCCCAGAAGAAGCGTGGGAAAAGTGGAATAAAAGAGGTGGTGATGATGGATAAAAACCAGATTGCCCGCCTGAAAGAACTGGCGGAGCGGGCGACTCAAGGCAGCTGGATAGCGGAGGAAAATGATTATTGCTATGACTACGTCTGGCGTAAAATGCAGATGATTTCCAATGATAGCGACATTCTGGCAGTCATGGAGCCGCTTGAAAATGCTGCCAATGACGCCGCCTACATCGCCGCCGCAAACCCAACCGTTGTGCTTGCGCTGATAGAGAAAATTGAACGGCTGGAAAAAGAAAATGGGGAATTGCTCGATTGTAAAAAAGTCCTCAATGACCCACAAGCCTTGACTGTCTCATATTTCGCTGGCGCAATGGCAGAAGGCAGAAAGATGAATGGGGAAATGGACAAGCTGCTAGAGGAAAACAGGCGGCTTGAAAAAGAAGCCGACTGGCTGGCTGAAGCAGCAACTGATATGGATAGGCAACTTTGTGAAGGGTATGCTTGCCCATATACTCACGTTAGCTGGCGCGAGGCCGCAAGAAAGGCTGCGGAGGAGCAATGCAGGTAGTCCTGAAATCTTGCCCTAATTGTGGCAAGACAGACTTCTTGATCGATAGCTTTAGCGGCCTTGATACCCTGCACATCTTCTGCAGGGAATGCGGCATAATGTATTCCCTGCCAAATGTGCCGCGCCGCGAGGAGGCCAGCGATGAAGCCTGATCCAGTCGCCGCGTTTGCGGAGATATTGAAACAGATGAACCCGCGTCAGGGGAAGAAGGCCGGAGCGACCGGCTGGGCATTGGTCGTCATTCAGACATATGACGGCCACGCTGGAACAATGGTACAGGGAGCCCACTTTGCCGTGGGCGATATTGATGAAAGCAACCTCGGCTATTTTGTGGCCGAGTATGCAAAGCGGAGCAAGGAGAAAGAGCAGAGGGCCGGCAATGCCTGATTGCCTGTTTCTAATCCTTTGCGGGGCCAGTGCAGTCAATGTTGCGCTGGCCCTTTTTATTGGCGGGCTGGCAGCTTTGAGGCTGTTTCATGGGTAAGCGCAAACCCCGCCGCTGGTGTGCCGAATTTGAGCAGCCCTGCGATATGCGGTTTGCGGATTGCGATACCTGCCCTTGCAAGAGTTTCAGGGATTACAAAATCCGCAAGGGGCATTGGCAGGGCGAGCTGCTGCCGCAGGAAGAGAAGGAATTGATCGCGAGGGTATTGATCCGAATGTGGCAGCGGGAAGGGATTTTGTGAGGAGGGGTATGGATAAATTTTTACGCAAGGAAGAGATAGCCGAGCTATTTGGCTGCGGCCACAAGAAGGCTTGCGCCATTCTCAAAAAGCTGGGCGTTGCCAGCGTTGACTTGGGAAGAGGCCGCAACGGGGGCCCGCGCTGGCTTGAGTCCGCTGTTCACGCGGCAATGCTCAAAATGCATTCGCAGGCGCAGGCAGCCGCGCAGCCTGCAAGGAGAAAGCCGATTGCGACAATCGGAATGGCCGGCATGAATGTAAACCAGCTCGCCGCATATCTTGATAATGCCAAACCAGTTCAGTAGGCTTGCCGCTGGGCGCGTATGGCAAAAGGAGAAAGCATGGCCATACGCGAAAGAAAAGGCCAGAAGCCCTGGCAGGTTTACTGGAACAATCCGCTTACAGGCAAGCGCGAGTGCGAGTCTTTCGCAACGCGTCTGGAGGCGGAAAAAGCGGACTCCCTCATCAAGCATCGCCTGAAATTTGAGAAGGAGTCCTTTGGAGAAGCCAAAACGCAGGAGGTAAAAACGTATAGCCTTGAAGCCGTATATATGTCTTATTTGCGGCAAAGGCAATTCACAAAAAAATCTCTTGGCTGGCAGCTGGATTCAATGAAGCTGGCATTATCGCTTTATGGGCAAAAGCCGGTCAGCGAGATAGGTGAGGCGGATATAAAGGCCGTTATCGCTGGCGAAACCGCAAAGGGCGTCAAGCCAGTTACCGTCCGTAACAGGCTGCGGGTGCTTTATACGGTTTTACGCTATGCCTATGACAACGGCTGGTGCGGGTTGCCACGCTTGCCGAAGTTGCCGCCCGCAGGCTATCAGCGGTTTGTGCCGCCAACGCCGCAAGAGCTTGCGGATATGCTTGCCCTTGCGCCAGGCCATTTGCAGCGGGTGATAATCATCGGCAGCCAGTGCGGAGTGCGGATTGGGCAAAGCGAGCTATTCAAGCTCAGGTGGGAGGACGTAGACTTGCAGCGGCTTGTATTGCGCGTTCATGGCAGCCGCAAAAATACGGACGCCCCCTGGCGCGAGGTACCAATCCGGAAAGAGCTTGCGCCGGCATTCATGCAATGGCAGCAAGCGGATATTGAAGCAAGAGTTGAATGGCTAATCCACTGGCAGGGCAAGCCAGTGAAGAGCATCAAGAAGGCGTGGGATCGCCTGCTTGCCGCAGCCGGAATTACGCGCCATATCAGGCCGTATGACTTGCGCCACGCATTTGCCACGGAGCTGATCGCGGCTGGAGTGGACATCGGCACAACCGCCAAGCTCATGGGGCATAGCGGCCCTGGAATGCTTTTGAAGCATTATCAGTATGTCATGGACAGGCAGAAGCGGGAGGCGGTTGAAAGTCTGCCTCATGTGCCAAGCCTATGTGCCCAAAATGAAAAGGCGGTTGCCGACTTGCAGTAACCGCCTGAAATATTTGGCGCGCCCGCAGGGATTCGAACCCCGGGCAAACAGCTTAGAAGGCTGTCGCTCTATCCATCTGAGCTACGGGCGCGCTGAATGATCAGGGGCGCGAACTGGGCCACAAGGCTTGCGATTTGCGCCATGGTGGCCATGGCAGGCGGAGCCACGCGGCTGGCGCCGAGCTTGTTCAGGCCAAAGCCTGCCAGAAAGGCAACGCCCACGCTGGCAAACGGCCGCCTGCGCACTATATTCAGCGGCGAAACTTCCTCGCAGGCAGCCTTGAAGCGCAGTTTTGCCTCCTCAAGATCCGGCGGCTCTGCCTTCGCTCCTGGCGTTAGTTCTTTCTGGGAGCCGTTTTCTTCACTACGCACTGTTTCGCGCTCCATAGAAGTATTGCCGCGCACAGCAGGCAAGCCAGGGCCAGGACGAGCATCACCATGGCAGGATGCAGGATTGTGGTCAGCCAGTTATACAACGCGGCCACGCAAAAAGCTAAAGCTGCGCCAACAAACAAAAGGCCAATGCCCGCAAGCACACAGCCTGCGCCAGTGGCGCGAATATTTTTGCGCAGCTGCCTGCCTTCGGCCTCGGCAAGATCGCAGAGGCTGAGCACCAGGCCTGCAAGGCCCTTCAAATCCTACCTCAAATGCCGCATGAGGCAGGAAAGCGCCCAGCCAAGGCCAAAAGCGATCAGCAGGCTCACCAGCGGATTCTGCCGCACTTGCGCTTCCACTTCGCCCAGGCCGCTCTGCCCGGCCTCACGCAGCTGATGGGCTTTTTCAGTGGCCTTGCGCCTGGCGTATTCAACCTCGCGCGCAATTTTCTGAGCCATATCGGCTGTCAGCTCGTGCCGCTTTTCCTCTACATTTTTAACCATGCCTTCGAGCTGCGTACGCAGGGTTTTAAGCTCTTCGCGCAGATTGTCCATGGTTGATCTGTTTTCGCTGTCGCTCATTCCGGTTGCTCCTGACTTTAAGCTCTCACGATCAGGAAAGAAGTTTATTGAAAAGAACGCGTTATTGCAAGCCTGCAAAAAGGCCAATTTAAGCTGGGGGCATTACTGCCCTTCAGAAAGATGCAGCGCCTCACGAAAGCGTCTGATGACTTCTGGCTTGCCCGTGCTTTTGGACGGGTCTTCGCTCAGTTTGCAGGTATCATTGAAAAATGGCCAGGATTCCGTAATCTTTGCCGCTATCAGCTTGATGACGATATTCAGGGGCGCGACGCCAGGGAAATCATTTGTAAAATGCGTTCCTATTCCAAATGAAGGCAGGCAGCGGCCTTTGGCGAAGCCCAGAATCTCTATGGCCTTGTCTGTTGTCAGTGCGTTGCTGAACACCACCTGGCGGTGCCTTGCGTCTATTCCGAGCGTTTTGTATTTGCGGATAATCTGGTCCAGCTCATGCGCGTTGTCGCCGCTGTCAATTCTGAGCCCCTTGAACATGTTGGCGTAGTCTTCTGAAAAATTGAGGCTGAAAATCCGCCAGCCGAAAGTATCGTAGAGAAAAACCCCAAGCGAGCCGCGAAATGTGCCCTCCCAGGCTTTCATTGCCAGGTGATTTGCCATCTGCGGGCCATACATCCCGCCAATCGCGCAAATCAGCTCATGCGCCATTGTCC
>JAAUYW010000109.1 GCA_014804915.1 Desulfovibrio sp.
CTGTGAGCAGACGGCGCTGGACATGCTTGCCAAAGACGATATTGCAGGTTATCGCGAAAAAATGCGTGAAAAGGCGGAATTGCTTGCGTCGCTTGCGGAGCGCGCCAGACCGGAGCTTGAGGGGCTGCCTGAAACTTCGCGCAGGACAGTTGAAGCAGGCTTGCAGCAATTTTCAGCCAGCGCTGAAACCGCGCTCTCTCTGGATTCCCTATTTTATATGTCAGCCTTGCTGTATCGGGATGACCATAAAAGGGGCGAGCCGGACAATCTGGAAATATTTATTCAGGATATAAGACAAAAGCTGGCCTGAGGAGGCGGATGATGATAAGGCATATCGTCTGGTGGACATTGAAACCTGATTGCGTGAATCAGGCAGAGGCAATTCAGACGGCTTCTTCCAGTCTGAAATCACTTCCTTCAGTGAGAAGCGTGGATGTTTCGATACGAATTCTGGCAGGCTCAACAGTGCCATGCCAGGTGATTCTGGTTTCCACGCATGATGGAGAGCAGGCGCTCGAAGAATACAAAAAAGATCCGGTTCATGTGAAATTTGCGCAAATGATAACAGCAGCCGCGCAGTCCCGCAGCTGCATTGATTACGAGCTCATGTAGGCGCGATTGCCGCAGCCGGCGAGCGGGATCGCCGGCTGCGGCAATCGCCTGTAAAATTTGAAAGCTGATCTGTTCTAGCTGCGCATGGCGTCCGGAGCCTTCTTTTCCAGCCACTCTATATAATCAGGAAAACGTTTTTTGAGAATTGCAAGCGCATTGTCTTCGGCCTGAGCATAACGGGTTGCGGACTTCTTGCCTGTGCCCACCCAGTGTTTGAGGTAATCGCGCACATTGATATGCTTGCAGGCCATGCCATGCCTGTGGATGCCCCTGAACCAGGCCACGCCGATATCCAGATGCGCGTTTCCGCACATC
This sequence comes from Desulfovibrio sp., assembly GCA_014804915.1. GTDB lineage: Bacteria > Desulfobacterota > Desulfovibrionia > Desulfovibrionales > Desulfovibrionaceae > Desulfovibrio. Next base: position 928 of record JAAUYW010000109.1, read on the forward strand.
TTGAAAGCGCCGTACGGGTAAACATCGCCATTTGGCACGGTGATGGGTCTGGTTTTGGCCAGATTTATCAGGCATGCCCATTCATTGGGCCGGCATTCAGGCAGCGGCCAGGGCTGTTCGCTGAAGTCGGCCTCTATGCAGCCGGCATCGTATGGACGTGAGAATTTTTCCGATTTTTGCGCTTCCCTGTAGAGATTGCGCAATTGCGTGGCGGTGCAACTGAATTCCTGATAATGCTGCCGCTGACATGGCGCTGATGCGCAAATCGAGCCGGCAAGCCCGGCATTGGCTGCGGGGCAGTTCCAGCACTGGCCGATTTCGGCAATTGCCGCGGCGTCGCCTATCTGGCCAAGCATCGCGCCAAGCAGATCCCTGATAAAATAGACATCATTATGCATGATGAACAGCCAGGGTGCAGAGCTTCGTTCCCATGCGTATTGATAGCGGATTGCCGATCTGTACGCCGGGTCAGCCATTCGTTCCTGATCGGGAGTATCGCGCGCCAGCCAGAAATCAGGCTGGCTGGCCTCGCAGGGAATGTCGCAACGCTCCCTGAGATAATCATGGATTACATAGGGCTGGAGCTTGTCAAATTTGCTGCCAAAAGGCTCGAAATTCAGCCAGATCTTGTTGAGATGCTGGCGTGAGCGATCCAGGAGCGACAGGAGTGAAAGCGAAGTCTGAAAGGGCTTCCCAAAAATATTGACAGCTACGTCTACCGCGTGTTTCGGAGTCATGACAGGAGTTAAGGCGCCGCAATCGCGGCGCCATGCTGAAAAATCAGTTTTCGCGATGAAGCACCAGGGCCGTCATTGGCGGCAGATAGAGCTTGATGTCCTGCTCGGGCCGGTAGGAAAGCGGAATGGTGAAATGCTCGAGCGGCTCCTCCGAAACCTCCAGATTGCCGTGCCCGGCAAAACGTTTTTCATCTGTTGAGAGTAATTCAACATATTTTCCGGGAGTTACAGCAAACAGCAGATCCTGCCTGGCTTCGGTTTCGTGGAAATTGAAAACGAACAGGAGCCTGCCGCGCTCAAAAGCCAGAATTCGCCAGTCCTCATGGATAAAGCGGAAAAGGGGATCGCGGCTGAAATCTTTCAGATGCTGGCCCACAATGCCCTTTAGTTCTGCCTTGTCAAAAAGGGCGAGGCCGGAATACTTGAGATCCGATTGATCTGCCAGGTGCCATTGCCTGTGCGCATGCTCTTCGGCATCCAGCCATTCCGGATGGCCAAATTCATTGCCCATGAAATTCAGATAGCCGGCGTCGGCAGTGCAGAGCGTGAGCAGGCGCATCAGTTTATAAAAGGCAAGGCCGCGCGAGACGTTCCACTTGTCCGTGTAAACCGCCATATAGCGGTACATGTCATCGCCAATCAGGCGCCAGATAAAGGCGTCGTCGCCATTTATGCACTGGTCATGGCATTCGACATAGCTGATTGTGCGGTCATAGGGGCGATGATTGGTCATTTCATACCAGGCGCTGCCCATTTCGCGCGGCTGTTCAATCGCTTTTTCCCAGAAATCGGGAATGCCCATTGCAAAACGGTAATTGAAGCCAAGGCCGCCTTCCGAAGGCGGACAAGTCAGGCCCGGCATTCCTGAAAATTCTTCGGCGATTGTTATCGCATCGGCATCCAGTTCATGTGTCAGCGCGTTTGCAAGGCAGAGATAGAGCTCGCCATTCACATCCTCGCGCGGCTCGCCATTTTTGCCATAGAAGCAGCGCCCCACATGCGAAAAGTCGTCATCGCGGCCATGGTCGATGTAAAGCGTATTGCCAACTGCATCAAAACGGAAGCCGTCAATCCTGAATTCTTCCATCCAGTATCGGCAATTGGACAGCAGGAAGCGACGCGTCATTTCAATGCCATAATCAAACGAGGGAGTGCCCCATTGGTTGACTTTCGCGCTGAAGAAATAATTCGAGCCATCGTATTGCGCGATTCCCTGTTCGGTATTGGCTGCCGCATGGCCATGCGTGATGTCGAGAATGACGGCAAGGCCCAGGCCATGCGCCTCATCCACCAGGGCCTTGAATTCATCCGGATTGCCGTATCTGTGGCTGGGGGCGAAATAGTTCGAGACCTGGTAGCCAAAGGAACGGTAAAGGGGATGCTCGAGAATGCCCATCAACTGCACTACAGTGTAGCCGCAATTTCTGATGCGCGGCAAAAGGAAGCGGCGGAAATATTCGTAAGTTCCATAGCTGTCGCCATGGTGCGTGAGCGAGGATTGGGCCATGCCCACATGCGCTTCGTAAATTCGCGGAAAAACAAGTTTTCCAGGCCGGGGATTCTTGAATTGATAGGGCTCTTGCGGCGCCCACATGCGCGCGCACCATTGTGTGGGCATTGTCGCATCCTGCTCAACCCACTGCGCGAATGCCGGAATCCTCCGCAATGGCGGCGTTGTTGAGCCCGGAGCGGCATTTGCGTCATGGCCGTATGGCTGCACCCGCAGCTCGATATATTCGCCGTGCGGCAAATCGGACTTTGGCAGGGTCAGCTCGAAATAGCCATTGCCAATATTTTTGAACTTGTGGCTTGCGAAACGCTGAAAATTCAGTTTCGCAGTCGTCAGCCAGACGGCTTCGGCATTGGGCATATATTCGCGCCAGCGCCAGAATTCGCCGTCCGCTTCGTTGATCAGGTGGGGGCCGAGATTTTTGTAGATATTGGCATACGAGCGCAACGAGCCGTAGCGTTCCTCAATGCGTTTTTTTTCGTTCTGGAATATTTCCGCGCGGCGCAGCAGAAAATCGCGATATGCCCCTAATGCGGGATCTTCAAGCGGGTTACGGGGTGGCGTGTTTGACATGTTGATTACCCTCCCTGCACTCTGCGATTTAGATCATGGTTGCATTTTCTTTCTGAAAATTTGGCCCTGCCAGAATTGATTTTTGTCCAGGTGTAGCTCAGGCTTTTGCTGCGCCGTTTTCCGGCTGGCGCCATTTTTTGCCGGAAAGCGCAGCCAGGCAGTTGATCAGATTCTGTGTGCCGAGCTTGCCCTCGCCCTGGGCCTGCATCATGCGATAGAACTCATCCGCAAGCGTAGCGCCTGGGAGAACCAGCTGCATTGCCCGGCATTCTTCCAGGCACAGGCCAAGATCCTTGACAAAATGATCAATATAAAAACCGGGCTGAAAATTATCCTCCAGGATTCGCCTGCCAAGATTGTTCATGGCTACGCTGCCTGCGGCTCCTGATACGACCAGCTCCAGCCATGCCCCCACATCCAGGCCTGCCTGTCTGGCATAGAGCATTGATTCGCAAACGCTGAACATTACGCCAGCTACAGCGATCTGGTTGGCGAGCTTGGCCTGCTGGCCATGGCCTGCCGGGCCGCAATAGAGTATTTTCTTGCCAATAGCTTCCAGACAGTGGCGCGCGCGCTCGCAGGCCTGCTCATCGCCGCCAACGAAAATGGAGAGCGTAGCGTCGCGGGCCCCGACATCTCCGCCAGTAACAGGCGCATCCAGCGCGAAGCAGCCGTCATTGCTGGCAGCTGCCGCGATTCTTCTGGCAAGCTCGGGGCTGGATGTGGTCATATCGCAGAGTATGCCGCCCTTGCGCAGGCCCTTGAGCGCGCCGCAGTCGCCAAGAATCACAGTTGCGACGTCTTGGGGATAGCCTACGATGGAGAAGACAATGTCAGAGGCAATGGCTACGTCCCTGGGCGTATCGGCCCATTCCGCGCCAGCTTCAAGCAGGGGCGCGGCCTTGTCCCTGCTACGGTTGTAAACTGTGAGCGAAAAACCGGCAGCCATTAGATTTCTGGCCATTGGCAAGCCCATGACGCCGGTTCCTATCCAGCCTGCGCGCATTTTTTCACTCATATGCCTCCCCCCTTATCCTGATTATGGGCTTCAGTCGAAAAATATTCAAGCAATCTTGCAGCCTTTGGAAGCGATGCCCGGGAAATAATCATCGGGCGCTCAGTTGCCTTCCTGGGAAGGAATAAATTCAAAGGGCGCCGAGGCTTCGTCCTTGTCCGGGGCCGGGCTGTTCAGTGCGGCGCGATAAAGCGCCCATCCGCCAAGGGCCCAGAGAATGAGCAGGCCAAAGGCAAGAAGCATGCAGCCCAGTTTGCGCTCAGGTTTTGCTGGTCTTGTCACGATTTATCCACCAGGATTGATCTGCCTGCCCATACCACCAGTTGTCCGGGCCGGTTTTCAGCAGGGCGGCGCAAAATTTTTGTCCGGTTTCGGTTTTAATCCGCTTGACCGCTGACTTCAGCCATTCGCCTGCAAATGGGTTGCCGTGCGCCTGCTCGCGCCGCAAGGCGCAGATCAGGTCCAGCTGGTCAGCATCCCTGGCAAGTCGTGCTTCCCTGGAGTCTGTGGCTTCAAATTCAGCGTAAAGTCCGGAAATCAGGGCTTCAAGGCCTGTGCCTGCGCAGGCGTCCGCGATTGCGGCTTTGGCGTCGCAGATGTCATAGCGATGGTTTACGTAATTGAAATCGCCAGTGGCGGCTTCATGCAAGTCATGAATCAGGCACAGAAGGGCGGTTCTGCCAGCGTCTGCGCCGTCAAGCGCGGCAAGAATGCAGCCGATAGCGGCTGCGCCAAAGGAGTGGTCCGCAACGCTCTCATTGCCGCTGCCCAGGAAAGCGAAGCCGCTGCGCGGCGTATGCTTGAGCATCGCAAATTCATAGGCAAGATCGGCAAGTCGCGCAGCCTGGCCGTTTTTTTCCTGGTCAGCCAAAATTAATCCCGCTTTCTGGCGGAAACAGGAGATTCCCCGTTCCCGCCAGATATTTTTTTATCGCTATATGCCCTGGGCGATCATCGCATTCGCTACCTTGCGGAAGCCAGCGATATTCGCGCCCATGACAAGATTGCCCGGCTGGCCGTATTCCTCGGCTGCCTGCGCGGCCTCGCGGTAAATATTGTCCATTATTTGCTTGAGTTTCGCATCCACAGTGGCAAAATCCCAGCTCTGCATGCTCGCGTTCTGCGCCATTTCGAGCTGGCTTGTGGCAACGCCGCCGGCATTTGCCGCCTTGGCCGGGCCATAGGCAATGCCGGACTTTACAAACTCATGCACTGCTTCAAGCGTTGAGGGCATGTTGGCGCCTTCCGCCACGCACTTGCAGCCGTTTTCAAGCAACTTTCTGGCATCGGCAAGATTGAGCTCATTCTGGGTGGCGCATGGGAAAGCGGCGAAGCAGGGCACATCCCAGACTGCGTTGCGGTCTTTTGGATAATCCTTTACTGGCGTGAACCTGGCGCCTGGCACAAGCTCCGCGTAACGCGATAGCGAGGCGCGTTCCTGTTCTTTTACCTGTTGCAGGGCCGCGACATTGATGCCATTGGGATCGTGGATCATGCCGCGCGAATCGGAAACCGTGACTGGCTTTGCGCCCACTTCGAGCAGCTTCTGGCAGCAATAGATCGCTACGTTGCCTGCGCCGGAGACAACGCAGATCTTGTCCGCCAGGCTTTCCTTGCGGGCATTGAGCATTGCTTGCGCGAAATAGACTACGCCATAGCCGGTAGCCTCGGTGCGCGCGAGCGAGCCGCCAAAGAGCAGGTTCTTTCCTGTCAGCACTCCTTCATAGCTGCGGGTCAGACGCTTGAACTGGCCGAAAAGGTAGCCAATCTCGCGGCCGCCAACGCCGATGTCCCCCGCTGGCACGTCAATTGTGGCGCCAATGTGCCTGAAGAGCTCATTCATGAATGCCTGGCAGAAGCGCATTACTTCCATGTCGCTCTTGCCTTTGGGATCAAAATCGCTCCCGCCCTTGGCGCCGCCAATCGCCAGGCCTGTGAGCGAGTTTTTGAAAATCTGTTCAAAGCCCAGGAACTTAAGCACGCCGAGATTGACGCTGGGATGCAGGCGCAGCCCTCCCTTGTACGGCCCGATCGCGGAATTGAATTGCACGCGATAGCCGCGGTTCACCTGGATTTCGCCCTTGTCGTCAACCCAGTCAACACGGAAGGAAATTGCGCGCTCTGGCTCGGTGAGTCGCTC
>JAAUYW010000110.1 GCA_014804915.1 Desulfovibrio sp.
GGTGCAGATCCGCGAGGTTGAAAACGGCTTTCCGACGTCGGTGGTTCTGGCCGAGTGCCTGCTCAGGCCAAACCAGGAAGTGGTCAACGGCAGCCATACGCGCTGCCTGTTCGACTTTCCCCTGCCACTGGAAGCCGGCATGGAATACGCGATCGTCATTCTCTGCAATGACAGCGTAACCGAGCTGTCCATAGCCGAAATGGGCAAGTTTGACGCAAGCCAGCAAAAATACGTGACCATGCAGCCCTATGTGGTCGGAGTGCTCCTGTCCTCTTCAAATGCCAAGACCTGGACTGCGCATCAGGACTCGGATCTCGCCTTCCGCCTGCTCAAGGCGAATTTCTCCGCGACCAGCGCCAATATCGAGCTTGGCAATGTAACCCTGCCTGCAGGCACAACCGATATCCTTCTGACTGGCGCGGCCGAGCTGCCTGGCGCGGCCTGCTGGAACGATTATGCCCTTGTCCTGCCCTCCGGCCGCGGCACCCTGGCGCTTACGGACGGCCAGAGCGTGTCGCTCAACGCGGCTGTTTCCGGCTCCGCGAAACTTACAGCCCGCCTGCATGGCGACAAAAACTTCTCGCCCATTCTCTGGCCAGGCACCCAGATCATCGCTGGCAAGCTGAAAACTTCCGGCGACTATGTCTCGCGCTCGATCCTGACTGGCGGCGCAAACAAGGCGATCCTGATTTTTGACGAGTGGAAGCCCTCAGGCTCGAACATCACCCCGCAAATCCAGATTGACTCTGGCGCGTGGCAGGCGATGACGCTTGCTGAGAGCATCAACCAGGATGACGGCGTTGTCGAGCGCCGCTATGAAAAGCCGCTCTCAAACGCAACCCAGGTCAAGATCAAAATCACCCTCACAGGAACAGCCCAGGCCAGGCCCTGCGTCTATAACATCCGCCTCATGGCAGTGAAATAAGGAGAAATATCATGCCTATCAACGACCGCACCACAAATTTTGACCTGCCCCTGCCGCATCCGGACAACCATATGAATGAAGACTGCGGGCGTATCCGGGACGCGCTGATTGGCGTGGATGCGGAAATGAAGAAGCTGGAGGAAAAGGCCGCAACCGCTGCCACCAAGACCGCGCTTGACGCCGTGAAGGTCACAGCCGACGCCGCTTTGCCCAAGACAACAGCGGCCAGCACTTACGCAACCAAAACCGAAACAGCGGCAATCAAGGCCACAGCCGACGCCGCCGCCACCAAGACCGCGCTTGACGCCGTGAAGGCGACTGCGGACGGAGCGTTGCAGAAGAGCGGCGGGGAGATGACGGGGGATATAAATTTTCGACCCGTTCCAGGCACAAAACCTAATTTCAATGTAGCCGTTTATGATGATAATGATTTGCGAGTTGCTGCTTTTCGCGGCGGAATTAGAGATGATGATAGCCGGTATTCATCCTTGATTGGTTTTGACCACGCAGGCGTATATCGAACAAGTGTTACTGTAAACATTGAAAAAAATGGTGAATATTATACCACCTACGCCACCTGCCCCCCGCCCCGCTCAGATAATTATGGTAACGATATCGTTACCGCAAAAGCACTCAAAGACTTCGCAATCCAGCAGCTCACAACCGACCGCATTGCCTCAATCGCGAACAACACAGCCAAGCTGCCAGACGGCGGCACATGGGCCTGCATGGGGGCAAACGCCGCCAATGTAAAAATCTGCGCGGGCGGCACAGCGCCCGGCTTTGTCTGCAACGCATTTCGCGTAGCCTAAAGGAGCAAGACCATGAGCAAGAATATTGAAGCAGCCGAAACCGCGGAAATGGAAATGTTGCCTGAAATGGAACAGGAATGCGGGCCGTATGTGATTACTGACGCGACCATTATCGAGCAGCGGCCAGACGGCAGCTATGTTCTGGACGGCATTTATCATGTGGCTCTTGCGCCGGAATTTGAAAAGCTAATCGAGCGCATTGAAAAGGTTGTGGCCGAGCAGCCCGAGCGGCTGGTAAAGTTGCCGGAGTCCAGCGCGGAAGAACTCCTGGCCGAAGCCCGCGCCGCAAAACTGGAAGAGCTTGGACTGGCTTTTGACGCGGCCACGCTCAAGCCCACCTGCGAAGTTGACGGGCTTGTCATTGACGCCAACGACACGGCCAATACCAACGTGGACGGCCTGATCAAGAAGCTGCAAGCCCTTGGCAGCGAGGGGCCGGTTGAGTTCTGCCTTGCGGACAATTCCACTGCCAATGTCGATCTGGCTACGCTCAAAAAATTTCAGCTTGCAATCATCGACAACGGCCAGCGGCTTTACGCCCAAAAGTGGGCCTTGCGCACCCAGATCGAGGCCGCGCAGGACGAGGCCAGCCTTGCCGCTATCCAGATTGGCTTTTAGGCAGGAGGCCAAACATGCCCTGCACGATGTCCTATTTTCACGCCCTTGGCGTGGCTTTTGACCAGCTTGGCAATGCCATTTTGCGCGGCTGGCCTGACGAAACCCTCTCCTCCCGCGCGCACCGCAGACGCTGCCAGGGCAAGCCCGGCGTTGCCTGCGCAATAGACCGCCTCTTCTTCTGGGACCGCGAAGGCGAAAAGCGCCACTGCGAACTTAGCTTTGAGAGCGAGCGCAAGGGCAGACAGCTGCCGCCGGAAGCGCGCGGCTGAAATCCCGCATCTGGCAAAACTTTTTTTCGCGCCCCGGCTGCCTAGGGCGCGTTTTTTTGCGCTATTCAGTCAAAAAACGGCGCTCACATTTTAGATATAAGCCACGATCTTTTTTTTCGAATACCATAATTCATCTTCGGCTTTCGCAAGCCACAGACTGAATCAGGCCTGGTAATGGCTATGCCGGCCTTCTCAAAAGGCCGAAAATCGGGTTTTTTTCGCAATTTTCCGGCAGCGGCCGCGGATTTTGCTCCCAGACCAGATAAAACATGCCTGATCCTGTCAATTCCAGCCTGATGGATATTGCTTATAACTACTTGATTTTATTGATTATTTTCTTGACAGACGGCCACATTAAGGCTATATTTCCCTTAACGAAACCAGCAACAAACGAGGCGGAAAAATGTTGTATCAGGAATTTCTCAGACTCTCGGGCTCGACAAGGGAAGAATGTTCCCTGGAGGCATATGCCAGGATCATCGAGCCTGCATATATGCAAAATGACCTGCTGTTTCCGGACAAGGAAGCGGTTGTGGAGCACTGGCGCCGTTTTGGTCTGCTTGGTTTCAGCAAGAAAATGACTGACACGTTGAGCAGCGCGGTCCTTTCTATCAGGGAGGCGTTAAGATACGCCACGCGCCCGAAAGGCAGCATGGAGGAATTTGCGAATTTCATTGCCGGCAAGGTCGGCGCAAGATAGGACTTCAAAAAAAGCCCGGCCTGGAAAAATCCAAACCGGGCCTCGGAGCCGGAGCCCCGCATTGACAGGCAGACTCTGGCTCCCTGGCCTGCAAAAGTCAAGGAGCGATCATGTTTTTCAAAGGAATTGAAACTCTCGAGCAGCTCAGGAAGGCATACCGTGAACTGGCGATGGCTCATCACCCCGATCATGGCGGCGATGTCAAAACCATGCAGGCAATCAATGCCGAATACCAGCGGCTTGTGAAAATCCTGCCTGATATTCCGGAACCGGACCTGGCGGCAGGGAATGCGGGCAAGCCGGATAGCGGGCGGCCCTGCAATCCGGGTTTGCGCTCCTATCGGCGCACGACTGCGGGCGGCGCAAATCCAGGGCGCGTTCGTCTGGCAAGCCCGCGGCTCAGCCACGAGCTGGTCTGCCAGATCGTGAAAACGCTTTTTCTTTACGGCGACTGGCAGGGCGAAATCCGCGAATTTTACAGGCGCGTTTGCGATGCCATTGATCCCGGCCAGGCACGCGGCTATCAGGATTATGTTTTCAACAGGAAAATCGCGAAGTCGAGCTTGAAATTTTTGCAGGAGAAGATTTTTCCGCAGTTCTGCACGGGCGAGCTGATCGCGCTTGCGAAAACCGCGCGAGCCAGACTGGCATAGGAGAAGCTGGCATAAAGGCAATGGCCCCGCGCGAAGCGGGGCTTTTTATTGGAGCGAAAGATATATCTCACGAATTAACTGAGTCGAACATCGCATAATGCCTTTTAAGATTGGTGAGGTTGAATCCTGACATCTAAAGCTGGCAGTTTGGAAATTGTTATAAGTAATTGCTTTGCTAAAATTATTGAATGAATTGATCTCCAGCTTTTTAATCTGGACACTAATCAGGCCGAGCTTCATTGCCAATCTTTCAAGGTTTTTAATTATCTCCTCTTCAGCTTCAGGGTCTCTATTTTGTGCCTTATGATAGACTAATCCCTGTTTCTCTAGTTTTTCAATGTCAGGGATCAGGCTTAAAGCAAGTTTTCGCCATTCAGATCTTTGTTCTCTAGCAATTGAAAATCGGTGTACAGCATACCATCCTCCTGGCACCATCAACAATTGTAGCAGGATTACCATGAATTCAGGCATAACTCAGTTGGCGTTTTTGATATACTCTGTTATCTCATCCTGTAAGCCTGGCCGAGAAGTGATAAGCCTGATTTTGCTCAGAATCATCTGGGGGGAAAAACCCTTTCTTACCAATCCGCCGAATACTTCTTCCAAAAAAGAGGAGCCGTATCCTCTGGTCCCATCCAGTTCGATCCGGATTGGCTCATCTTTCTGAAGTAGGGGCACAAGAAAGGATTCTCTAAATTCCTGGCCGCTTTTGGGACCATCCTCAGGATACCTGCCGCCTGGATAGAGAGAAAAATCGTTAGCTATATTTATCGTAGTCATGGTTTGGGCTCCAATGGCAATTCCCATGCAATCATTGTTCCGGGGAAAGGGGTTTTATAATTCCTGATTTGCGTCTGCCTATTATGAATGGCAAGATGACCGCATCCTGAATGAATAATAAGTATTCCCCTGTCATCCATTTTCGCAATTTGCGCGATCATGTTCAAGCCGTTGCCCCGATAGGATTGACGGGTTCGGCTGGTAGGCCTGTCAACTGCGCCCCTTATGAGTTGTGCGTCAATGACTCCTTTGAATAAGCCGCTAATTTGGGTGGCTACAACATTGTGAGTCAGGGGAAGCGTACGTGGTATTCCAACGCCGAGATCACACACAGCTACAGTAAGGCGTCTATTCTTACTTGAGAAAACATCCACCACTGAGTTATATCATGCCTTACAGGTGATAGATCTCTTGGGATTATGTATGCATGCCTTGCTGAATTTATGGTAGCTTCAATGCACCCACCGAAGATGTCTATCTCACCTTTTTCCAGCATTGGCAATTCAGTATAA
>JAAUYW010000111.1 GCA_014804915.1 Desulfovibrio sp.
AGCAGCTTGCAGAGCGAGATGATCATGCTTTCGGCGCCGCCATAATGCAGCCGCGGAAAGAAGAAGCCTATATGCCTGATTTCCCTCGCTGGCAGAGTGTTGGCAAGAGGCTGAATCAGCGCCGCGATTCGCTCCTGCTGCTTGTCATGGCGCTCCAGCAACGCTTCCAGAATGGCTGGAAAGCCAAGCTTTTCAGTAAGCTCCCTGAAGCAGTCCGCCACATCCGCATCACTGCCTGCGGGCAGAAGCCGCTCCAGCAAATCTGCGCACAGGTTGCGATAAAGATTATTAATGCCGATATTCAGGGAGTATTTATCGGCATATCTGCGAACCGCGCAGATCGTATTGCAGATGGCAGGCGCGTATTTAAGCACCTTGGGCTTGTCGTAAGTTGCGGATACACCTGGACCGAAGTTGTAAAAAAGTAGCCTCGCCTCTATTTTGAGCAGACTGCGGGCATGTCTGGCAATGGCTAGCAGCCCATAGAGGTCATCCGGCCCGGTTGCATACTCGGCAGGCAGTTCGGCAAAGGCGGCCGCGGCTATTTCGCGCAGATAGATGAAAGACCAGACATGCCAGCTGATTTTGCCATCCCTGAAGATGGTTGTTATGATCTGGTCGTTGAAATATTCCCCTGTTTCGCCCCGGTTGCAAAAATCATTTGCGTCTTCGATGGCTGCCCTGGGCGCATTGAGCGAATTTATTATCTCAGCGCCAAACTTGACCATGTCATAGCCCTGGCTGATAACCTGCACTGCTGTTTCGCAGGCATTTGGCGCCAGATAATCATCTGAATCCAGAAACATCAGGTAGCGCCCGGTGGCCGCCGCGACGCCTGCCTTGCGCGTTATCAGGGTAGCGCTGTTGCGCTCGTTGACCAGCACCTTCACGCGTTTGTCCTGCGCGGCGTAACCCCTGATAATGGCCAGGGAATTGTCCGTTGAGCAGTCGTCAACTGCGATCAGCTCGATATTCGGGAGCGTCTGGCCAAGAACGCTGCCTATGCATTTATCCAGAAGATGGGCATTGTTGAAATTGATAAGCACGATGGAAACAAGCGGTGTGTCCGGCATCTCCGGTTGCCTGAGCGGATGCCAGCTGGCGAGTTTTCTGCCCTCGTATATGCCATGCCTGAGAAAATGCAGGCAGGGATCCATGCCCGCGCTTTTGACGTCCGGATTTTGGGCCAGATAGGCGTCCCAGTTGATGCGTGGGCATTTTCGCAAGGCATGGGCGCTGGCAATGTAGGGCTTCTCCTGCCACCAGGCCTTCGGGGAGAGCGGCAGAATTTCCTGAAGGCTTACATCTTCGGGAAGCGTGGCTTTTACAAGATCAAAAAAATTCGCCATAGTGGCCTGAACAGGAAGAATTTGGCAAAAGGGAGAAAATGCCCGCAGTATTGGCTGGTGTATCACCCCCCTATGTATATATGGGGTATAACAGCGCCATGTCAAACAAATTCGCAGCAGCTTGAATCAGGCAACTTAAGTGCTTAATATTCCCTGACACAATTTCAATCTGGAGGTAGACATGCAAAAATTCAGGAAAATAAGCCAGATAGGTATTCTTGCAGCTTTGGCGCTGTTCATTGCCAGCCCTTCTGCCCAGGCTGCGGATATCTCTGATCCGGGCGCCGCGCTCCTGGCGGATGGCAGGGATCGGCGCAACTGGGAGAAAGAAAGGCAAAAGGAATGGAAAGAGGACATGAAAGAGCGGCGCAGGGAGATGCGGGAGAATGATCGCGAGCGCCGCAGGGACTGGCGTGAAGATCGCCGGGACAGGCGCGAGGACAGGCGCGATCAGCGTCATGATGACCGCCGCGGACGCCATGATTATCGTCCTGACGGCCAGGATCATCGGCCAGATTTCCGTCCGGAGCGCCCAGAAGGCCACAGGCCGGACATGGGGCGTCCGGGCCATCCTGGCCAGCCGCCCAGGGAGCGCTAATTGACCGCCCTGGCGGAAACGGGGGGCATATAGCCGCCGGGCCGGCTTGCGCAGTGGGCGCTTTCCGGTTTATAAAGCCAACAATTACGCGGATGTAAATTCGAACAGAAATCAGGAGTCGCCGCCGGCTCCTGATTTTTTCATATTGACGGCAAGCATGGGCGCGCCGACAAGGCCGCTGGCAACGCTTGTGGAATGAACCTTGAAAGCCATTGCCTCATGCAGCCAGTGATGCTGGATGTGCTTTTTGGGCGTGCCTTCGCCAATCGCGGCTGTCACGTGATAGTCGCCTGTAGCAAGCAGCGGCATCTGAAAGCAGAAATCCGCAAGCAGGGTATCGCCCGGGCGGCAGCGCAGGGGCCTGTTCTGAAAGGCGAGCCAGGTATTGTCGCCAAAGAGCTGCTGGCCATAGGAATTGAGCACTATAAAGCCGATGATGGGCTGCTCCACTGGCGCGTGGATTTGCGCGCGGATATGCAGCCAGACGGTTTCTCCGCCTACAAGCCAGGCGTATCTTTCGCCATCCGCGTTTGCCAGCCAGACATCGGTTATTTCGGCATTGCCCGAGCCAAAGCCGGCTTTTTCCGGGCGGAACTGGAAAATCTCGATATCATTGCGCAAGGTTGAGGAATTGAAGAGATCAGCGCGCATGTCCCGCAAGGGCCGGGCTTGAACCGGAGATTTGGGCTTGCGTTCAAATTCCGGCTCCATGCGCTCCTGCTGGCCGCGATACAGGTCTTCCAGATAGATTCGCGCCACCTCCCGGGGACTGCCGGCAAGCCTTATGCTTCCATTTTCAAGCAGCACGGCGCGGTTGCAGAGGCTGCAGACTGCGGCAGTGTCATGGCTGACAAAGATCACCGTATGGCTGGTCATGAAATCCCGCAAAAAGCGCATGCATTTCTGCGTGAAAAAGGCATCGCCAACTGCGAGAGCCTCATCAATGATCAGGATGTCTGCCTTGACATTGGCCATTACCGCAAAAGCCAGGCGCAGGGCCATGCCGCTGGAGTAGGTTTTCACAGGCCTGTCAATGAAATCGCCGATGTCTGCGAATTCGGCGATTTTTGGGTAGCAGGCAGTGATCTCCTTCTGGTCAAGGCCGAGAATCGAGGCGTTGAGCAAAACATTTTCGCGGCCTGAAAATTCCGGATTAAAGCCGCTGCCAAGCTCCAGCAGGGCTGCGACGCGGCCATTGACCGTGATTTTGCCGGCAGAGGGCGCAAGCGTGCCGGCGATCATCTGCAGCAGGGTGGATTTGCCGGCGCCATTGCGGCCAATTATGCCCAGGCATTCGCCGCGGCCTATCTCAAGGCTGATGTCCCGGCAGGCCCAGCAGGGCTGGAAAAACTGGCGCCTGCCAGGACAGAGCATTTGCCAGAGCCGGTCAACGGGCCTTTTGTAGAGTTCGTAATACTTGCCCACGCTCTCCAGTTTTACAGCCAGCTCAGAGGACATCGGCAAAGCCTTTCCTGACTTTCACGAACCAGACAAAGCCGGCCTGGCAGATGCCGAAACAGGTTAGCCAGGCAAGGGCCAGATCGCCCGGGGGTGGAATCTGGCCGAATAGAAGCAGGCTTCTGGCCTGCTGGCAAAGCCAGGCCAGCGGATTGATTAAAAGGATAAAATGCAGGCTTTGGGGAACCAGCGCTTCCGGATAGAAGATTGGCGTCATGAAAAACAGCGCCTGCAGTCCCATACCTGTCAAATGGGGAATATCGCGCAAATAGACTGTAGTTGCGGCAACAAACCAGCCGAGGCCTGCAGAGAGGGCGAGCAGGGGAAGCAGGGCAAGGGGAAAGGCGAAAAGGGCCGGATGCAGTGGCAGCCCGGCCAGGATGGCGGCGCCGAGTACAAGGGCGAACCAGAGCTGGCCGGTGAGCGCAGCGGCCAGAAGCTGGCAAAGAGGCAGAATTTCCAGGGGAAAAATTACTTTCTTGACCAGATTGGCATTGTCGACAATGCAGCGGCAGCTGGTTTGGACAGTTTCGGAAAAGATATTGAAAACAGCCATGCCGCAGAAGAGGATGACCGCGTAGCTGCCTGTCGTTTCCAGTTGCGGATCCAGCATTTGCCAGCGGGCCCTGAAAACAATGCCAAAAACGAAGGTGTAGATGGCAAGCATCAGGAGGGGCGTTGCGAGCGTCCACAAGGGGCCGAGCAGGGAGCCTGCGTAGCGCAGCGCGAGCAGCCGCCTGGTCCAGTGAAAGATGACAGTGCGGTTTTTCCAGATGCAGCGGGGAATGAGGAACGGGTTGACCAGGGCGGCCAGGGCGTAGCTCATGTCCGGGCCAGTCTGCGCTTGTGCAGCTCGCGCAGGGCGTCGAGCGCGGACTGGGCGCTGATTTCCCCTGCCACAATTCCCGCAGGGTAATCCTTTACGCGCTCGGCCTGCGCCCCAAGCGGAAAGACAACCAGGGGAGCTTCCATTTGCATGCATTCCTGAACTACATAGCAGAATGTTTCCGGCCAGATGGAGGGCACGAGGACGCAGGTGACCCGCTGCGCCGCGAGGAGAGCGGGAAGTTCGGCGCGCTGGTAGGCGCCCGTGATTTCAAGATTGGGCGGAGGGTTGCCATTATTCTCAAGCTCGCCAATCACCACAATGGATTCATCCGGATTGAGCAGTGCCGCAAGCTCCCTGACAATCAGGGAGCCCTTGTGGGGGGCGATATGGCCGATCACGCCAATGCGCAGGGGCGCGTCGCCCGGGGGGAGGCGGGCAGGCGCAAGCGGGGCAAGGGGATCATGCTGCGTGACTGTAATTGATTTTTCAGGCAGTTTCAGGGTTCTGGCGATAATGGCGGCTGCCGAATGGGAGAAAGTGCGGATTTCATCGGCCTGGGCCAGCAGAGTTTTCCAGGCAGAGCGCCAGGCGGCGAGATCGAAACTGGCTGGCACATTGAAGGGAGAGGCGGCAAGGCAGCTGCGGCAGCGGGCGGCGTCCTCCGGCGCGGCGCAGTAGCCGCCGCCGCTTTCCAGGAGATAATAGGAAGGGCAGAGACAATAGAAGTCATGAAGCGCCACTTCCAGAAAAGCGCGGCTGCCTTTTTTGAGCTGCTGGATATTTGCGATTAGTTTTGGCAGCGCGCTGTAATGGTCGCCATTGTCATCCTTGCAGGACCACAGGACCAGTTCATTGACAAGGATATGGCCAAACCGCAGCTGGCTTGCGGCAGCGATTTCAGCCAGATCCCCGGCTTCCACCTGTACATTGCCGCCATCCGGCAAGCGAAACTGGCATTTCAGGGAATGGCCAAAGAAATCCCAGAGCAGGAGCAGGACAGGGGAGCCGGCAGCGAGAAAATCCGCCATTCGCTTTTCGCGATATTCGTTAGCTCCGCCTCCGTACATGTGATCGAGAATCAGGACGGCCTTTTTGCCTGCAAAGGCGCTGGTGAATACTGCCGCCCACTGGCTGGCCGGATTGAGAATCTGGGCCAGGCTAATGCCGGGTCTGGTCATTTTGTGCTTGAATTCGCGTATCTTGGCGATGACGCCGGCAACGCCGTCCTGGCGCCAGATATCGCCCACCTTGCCTGCCAGCATGGGCACGGCCTTTATGCCGCCGTGTTTGCCAAGATAGGCCGCTGTGAGCGTCGCAAGCCTGAAAGGCTTTCTGGCCCAGACCAGGAGGCGGTTGCTTTCCTGGCGCTCGTGTGCTCGCCAGTAGGCGGCAAAACCTGCGGCTCCGGCGGCATCCGTAAGCCAGGGATCGGGAAATCTGGCCTGGATTGCGGGATTTTCGCGGTAATACTTTCTGGCCCTGGCAGGGATGGGGCTGCCATTGCTGAAAGACTCCCCGCTCCAGGGGGGCAGCTTGCCGCTGGCGTGTTGCGCCAGCTTTTGGGCGTAGATTTGCC
Source organism: Desulfovibrio sp. (assembly GCA_014804915.1). GTDB lineage: Bacteria > Desulfobacterota > Desulfovibrionia > Desulfovibrionales > Desulfovibrionaceae > Desulfovibrio. The sequence continues at coordinate 5,811 of JAAUYW010000111.1, forward strand.
AGAGGGCATCAACTGCCGGCATTTGCGAGCCATAAATGGAAGTCATGATTCGGCCCATGCCGGAATCGTAGCCGGTAAAATGGTAGAAGCGCAATGGCTGGCCATTGGCCAGAAAGCGCCCGTCAGCAGAGCGGGTAATGGTTCTGTCCGTGAGATTCCAGGAAGCGGCGTTACAGCCCGGGTCGCGGACAACCTCCAGGGAGGAAAAATAGGCGGGAGCCAGGTCGCACCATTTCTGGTCTGTGAACAGGCCTCGCTCCTTGTCGTCATGGCACCAGCCGGCCAGGCGATCGCGCCAGAAGCGGCTGAAAGCGACGCCCTGGGGCCGATTTGCGCAGCCCACAAAGCCGAGATTGAAAACGCCGTGGCGCAGGGAGGAGATTTCGTTGTCAATTATGGCCTGATAGCCGGTTTGCGGGCTGAGCTGATGGGGAGTGAGCAGGATATCAGCCTTGTCGAGCATGGCTTCAAGGGGCTCAAGGGAGGCAAGCACCATGATATCCGGATCCAGATAAATCACTTTCTCCCGGGCTTCCCGCTCCAGAAAGTAATTCAGGGCATAACCCTTGACAGCTGTGCATAATTCCACAACCGAGTGGCCGAAACTCCAGCCTGGATAGTTGGGGATGCCGAGTTGGGAGAATTGCAGCAGCCTGTCAAAAGGCCAAGCTGCAAGCTCGAAGCCCTCCGGCGGCTCTTCGCCAAGCAGGAGGCAGAACTGCCAGTCCGGATTATGGGTTTTCAGGGATTGGGCCAGAACGCGCGCTTTGGGCAGGTAATTATTAACGCAGGAAGTGAAAACAAGCATGGGGAATTAATTCAACTCCGTAAAAAGCGGGCGAACTTGCGCAAGGGGGCAGTGATTTTCCAGGAAACGCTGCCCTCGTAGGCCTGGGCCTTCAGGCTGGCCTGGAGAAGCGCGTCCTGAAGCGTGGCCTTTTCCCCGGCCGCGGCCGCCCGCTCGCTGGCTGCGCGTTCCCTTTCCGCAGCCAGCTCTTGCCGGAGTTCCTCGGCCGCGCGTCCGGCTGCCGCCAGTTCGCGCAAGCGCCTTTCCTCGAGGCCGAACAGCGCGTCATAGATGGCAGCCTGGCCCTGAAAGCGGCAGCGAAACCTGGCGGCCTGATGCTCATCCAGCGCGCATAGGGTTTGCAGCGGCTCCGGCGCGCTGTTTCCGGTCAGGACAACGCCAAGGCCATAGCCATGATTAAATGCGAAAGAAGGGAAACGGGCGCTGATTTCCTGCCAGGCCGCCACTCCGCCATAGCCGGGGAGCCTGGCGCGGATATCATGGAGAAGAACCACGCCGCAAGGTGACATTTTGGGCAGCCAGGTCGCAAAATCGGCGAGAATGGCTTCGCGGCCATGGAAACCATCAATGTGAAGCAGGTCGATGCTGCCATCTTCGAACTGGGAGACTGCCTGGTCGAATGGGCTGCGAATGAGGCAGGCGAAATTCTGGTAATGGTTCTTTATGTAGTCGGCCAGATCTTCGTAAACAGAGTCAGGATAGGAGCCCATATTGGCATCGCCCTGCCAGGTGTCAATGGCGTAGGCCTCGCAATCAAGCCCCAGCCTGGCCGCTTCCTGGCAAAATGCGCAAAATGACGCGCCCTGATAGGCGCCCAGCTCCACTAGCAGGCGCGGCCTGAGGATCCGGATGAGCCAGAACGCGAAAGGCAGATGGCCCATCCAGTGGCTGTGGCAGACGCGGCCCGGCGCAGGCGCGCAGGGGGCGTCGAGGGTTTGCGCAAGATTTTCCGGCAGCGGCTGATCCATCAGGCGATGAGAAGGTTTTTGAGGACAGGCAGTTGCGCCTGGGCAAAGGTTGCGGCCTGTTTTTTGAGATATTCAAGAGCCTGGGCCTGATCCCTGACTGGCTCGCCATTGTCCACAATGTGCTGGCCGGCGCTGTTCAGGCATTCCAGGGCAAAGGCTGCCATGGCATCCGCATTTTTCGCGCCGCGGCGCAGGGCAAGCAGGAACAGCATCGCGAAACGGTTGACCGCAATGCCGCCGCCAGTCAGGGGAGAGCCCAGAAAAGAAACTGCGCCGCTGTCAATCGCCAGAGTCTCAATGCAGGCGTTCAGCCTGTCGGAAGCTGGCCTGGCCTTGATGACGTCCTGTTTTTTCTGCGCCGGAGCCGCAAGGCCGGCGTCCATGAGCACGCACATTACCTGCGCAAGCGTGTGCAGATTCTCACGGCCGGCATCAGCAGGCGCGTCCTGGCGGCTTGCGAGATCTTGCGCGGCCTTCTCCAGCTCGCCAAGGCTGTGGGACTTGCCATCGCCAAGAACGCGCATGACAATCTGGTGGGAAGCTTCTGAAAGAGTCATGGCTCCGGCAGCGGTTTTGACTTCGCGCCCTACCTTGTCAGCCTGGGTGAGCAGCGCGAAACTTTCTTCACGCAACAGGGCGTTGCGGCTGTGGACGCCCAGCCTGCGGGCGCCCTTCAGCCAGTAATCCTTGCGGAACTGGGTATTGAGCAGGAAGTCCCTGACTGTTTCCTGCAAAACCGGATCCCCGATTTCATTGAGAAAGGCGCGCTGGTTTTCGGAAAGGCCGAGAGTGAACAGGGCGCGGGCCGGATCAGCAGGGCAGGCGTACGTAAGCCTGGCTTCGGAGAAGGTTTTCGCCATGTCTGCGAAATTGGAGGGCTCCCAGATGTCATTCAGGAATTCATGCGCCAGATAGGCGGAATCCTTTTCCCTGAAGGCCTGGAGCCGGCTTTGCACCTGCGGATTTTGTTTGAGATAGCCCGGCTGGAGCTCAAGCAGCCTTTCCATGAAGTTAAAAGAATCTGCTACCTTGTTCAGAAGTCCCTTGCCCTGGGCCTCCTGGGTATCAAGATAAAATTTCATCAGATCGCGCGCAGGCCGA
>JAAUYW010000112.1 GCA_014804915.1 Desulfovibrio sp.
GAGCCAATTCCCTCACGCAAAAAGGGAGCGGACAGGGTGCCAATGCGCAAACAGGTCTGCATTATTCCCTTCCGGCGCGACTATCTGCTCCAATATAATGAAATGAGTGAAACGCCGCTTGAGATATATGAATCTGTGGACATGCTCCGCATTCTCGAGCACGGCGGCAAGGTGCGTATGGCCCCGGTGTCATTCAGAACCTGGAGCGTGGATACGCCAGAAGATCTGAAACGCGTCGCAAGACTCATGGAGGGCGATGGCCTGATGGCGGCGTACGTGGCCAAAGCCTCAAGATGACAAATGCGGCTTCACCGACTTGCGGCTGCGGCCGAAGAGCTCTGGATCGCGCTTTTTGCCTGGATTCCCACTCCGTTTGGCATTTTGCTGCGCCTCTGTGCCTGGCGCTGGCTTTTCGCCCGCTGCGGCAGCGTGCGTTTTGGCACAGCGCTGACCCTGATTGGCATCAGGCGGATGAGCCTGGGCGATGGCTGCCGCATTGGCAGGGGCGTTTTTCTGACAGCCGCCAATGGCTGGCTGGAGCTTGCGGACCAGGTGGCGGTTTCGCCAAATGCGAACATTGGCGCTGATGATGGCGAGGTTGTTATAGGCAGACAGGTCGCAATAGGCCCGGGCACTGTCATCCGCGCCGCCAACCATCGCTTTGAGCGGCCGGATCTGCCGATCATGGCCCAGGGGCATTGCGGCGGCCGGGTCATAATTGAAGATGATGTCTGGATTGGCGCCAATTGCGTGATTACACCGGATGTGCGTATTGGCAGGGGCGCGATTGTGGGCGCTGGCGCTGTTGTCACGCGCAATGTCGCGCCTTTTTCAATAGTGGGGGGCGTGCCTGCGCGCGTCATTGGCGCAAGGGAACAGGAGTGCGACAATGTCCTTGAAGTGTCTGGTATTTGATTGCGATGGCGTAATCCTTGATAGCGTGCCGGTAAAAACGCGCGCCTTTGGCAGGCTTGCAGAGCCATACGGCCCGGAGGCCAGGGACCGGTTTGTGCTGTACCACACGGTGCATGGCGGAGTCAGCCGCTACCGCAAGTTTGAATGGTTTTTCAGGGAAGTGCTTGGGCGGGAGATCACGCCCGAAGAAAGCGCGGACTGGGCCAGGAAATTCGCGGAATACGCGCTTGACGAGGTGCGGAAATGCGACCTGATTCCCGGGGCGCTTCAGACCCTGGAGACCTGGCACGGCAAAATGCCGCTTTATGTCTGCTCCGGAGCGCCAGTTGAAGAATTGAATCTCGTGCTGGGCGAACGTGGCCTGGCGCGCTTTTTCGCTGGCATTTATGGTTCTCCGCCGGCAAAGGGCGAGCTCCTTGTGGAGATTATCCGCTCCCGGCCGGATCTGGCGCCAGCCGAGACGCTGATGGTGGGAGATTCCATTACTGACGAGGATGCGGCGAAGCAGGCGGAGGCGCAGTTTTATGGCATTGGCCGGGAATTGAAAGGCGGCAATTTTCCGTGGAGTGAAAACCTGTTGCCTCTTAATGCCTGGATAGCGGCTCATGTTTAGGGCGCTTTTGCTGATCGCGTTGCTCTGCGGCTGTGAAGGCGATGCGGATCAGGCTGCCGAAACTGCTGGCAGCGCGGAAGTTCGGGCGCCGGTCAGCCAGAAAAATGACGCGCTTCCCGAGCCTGCGCCGCCAACGCCGGAGGCGGTTGGGGCTGCTGAAAAATTGACTGCGTTTGCCAATCGCGCCGGCCAGTATCTTGAACATGGATTTTATTCTCTGGCCGATATTTTACACGCCAATAGCCAGACTTACCTGAAAACTTTTAGCTTGCCAGCCAGGCCGGACGCCGGACCAAGGCAGCCCGGGATTCTCGGGCCTGAAACCGGCCTTTTTGACGAGGCGGAAGCCAGGGAGCTGACGTCTGGCTGGCAGGACATGGACAAGGCCCTGGATGCGCTGCTTGGACATTACGCGAATCTTGAAAAATATGTCGCTGACCGGACTATCCGCGATGATGGCAAGCTGGGCAGCGAACTTGCCGCGAAAATCGCCGCAAGCCATGAGCAGTTTGTAAAAGCCCGCCATTCCTGGCTCAATATTGTTCAGAGACGCGCCAATGAAGCCCAGCATATTCTTTTGTATGAGCACCCGCTTGAACGTCAGATTCTTGCTGGCGAAAACATTTTCAGCCAGATCCGCGAGGCCAATGACATCCTCGCAAGCGGCACATTTGACGCGCCATTGCTTCAGACGATCTGCTCCATTATTCGCAGCCAGATAGACATTGGCGCTAAGCCGCCATTTCCAGCCAGGCCTGCCCTGGAACGGCTGTACAGGGGCTTTTTGAAAACAGCCGCGGTTTACGCTGACCACCTGGAACAGGGCAGCGAGGAAGGAATTCGCAATTTCCAGCGGCGCGAGCTCGGCGAGGCCGCAAGGGCTTGCGCATTGGCCTGGAACAAATTTGCCAGGGAGGCCAATCATGTCCAGAACGGCTCGGGCGGGAGTCGGTAATCTGACATTTGTCAGGGTAAATGCAGATAATAGGCGGCAGTTATTGGATAAAACGTATTGGCAAGCTATTTGCAAAAGGAGGGGCAACAAATCAAGTTCCGGCAGATTGAGGCCGGCATAAGGAGGAAAATATGTTTTTTCTGTTGGGCGGCGACAAGAAAGGCAAGAAGAGCGAGAAAGGCGCAAAGCCATCTGCGAATACCCAGAGAGTTAAAGAGATATTTCATGCCGGCCGGTTTCCGGTAGTTACTACGCATCAGGTTGAAGGCAAAAAGATTGCCAAAGTGCTGGGCCTGGTTTGCTGTCGCGGCTTTGATTCCGAGGAAGCGTTTTTCGGCATGGCCGCGCGCGCAATGAACAAGGGCGCCCAGGCTATCGTCGGCTACAGCGAGAATGTGGCCTTTCATCCCGATGGCAGCAAATATTTTACCTGCTATGGCACTGCTGTAATGTTTGAATATGATCCCGCAGATCCGGAATCGCTGCCCCTGATGTTGCAGCAGAAATTCCGTGAGCGCGAAGTGGATTTTGGAGAGGCGATGGTTTAATTGCCTGAATGCCCCCATTCAGAAGAGCCCTGCCATGCTATGGCGGGGCTTTTCGGTTTAGGAGCATTTTCAATTTGCAGATCTGGAAGCTGCCTTGACCTGGCGCAGGGTCTTGCATCAGGCTATGGCAGTTGCAGGAATCTCAATCAGCCCGCACAACGAAGCCATGGGGATAAATGGTCTGCAAGGCCGGCAGGGCTTTCTGGGCCAGGCCGGATTCTGGCCAGGGCCCGATTTGCACAATCCACATCTTGTTGCGCCCCTGGAACAGGCGGCCACGTTGGCCTGCGTTCTCAAGCACATTGGCCAGCTTGCGGGCGTTTTCCTTCTGGCTGAAAGAGCCAACCTGGATATAATAACTGCCCTTGACGCTGCCTGAAGCAGTCGATTTTGGCACATCGCCTATGCTTTGCACGCGCACCCTGGCCGTGCCCTTGCCCATCATGTCCAGGCGCGTGGCAGCCGCGCGGGAGAGGTCGATTACGCGGTTATCCACAAAAGGCCCGCGGTCGTTGATGCGCACCAGGGCAGACTTGCCGGACTCAAGATGCGTTACGCGCACGGTTGTGCCCAGCGGCAGGATTTTATGCGCTGCGGTCATCGCGTATTGATTATAGGTTTCGCCGCTGGCAGTGGCCTTGCCATGAAACCCGGGGCCATACCAGGATGCGATGCCCTCTTCCACAAAGCTGTGCGCGGACTGCAATGGATAATATGTTTTACCTGCGATTGTGTAAGGCTTGCTGCCGGCCTTGCCGCCCTTGTAGCTTGCCTGTCTTTGCGCGCATCCTGCCAGAAGCGCGGCAACCAGACAGCAGACAATGATCAGCCTGTTCAATCGGCCTCGCCTGCCAGAAGGTTTCTGGCTATGGCAATGTCATAAATTCCGAGCGGATCAGCGTTGGGATTGCGCTCGTTTTTATAGAGGCTTGCCGCGCGGCTGATGGTGTCATAATCAAGCCATTCGTGCTTTTCCCAGACTTCAGGCCGCTCACGATCCCACAGCCGGAATTCAAAGCCGTTTGGCCCCTTGCGCACATAAACGCGAATGCCGGAATCTCCTGGCTTCGCGTGGTAGTAATAGCCGCGTTCGTCCCGCATTTTACCCTCCTTCTGTTTTAATCGGCAGGCGCTGCGCCCGCAATAGGCTTGCATGGCGCAAATCCTCTCCATGAAAAACCTGCCCCGGCTTGAGAGGCGGAACCGCCGGCAGGGGCACGGGGCAGGATGCGGGAATCAGGCTTGCGCGGCTTGCGGAGGTGGGCAATATGGCATATAACTGGCGCTCACCTGGTTGATTGAAAGGAGATATTGATGAGCAAAGGTGAAACTGGGACTCCGCGCCTGAAGACTGGCCTGGCCGAAATGCTGAAGGGCGGCGTAATCATGGATGTGACAACGCCTGAGCAAGCCAAAATCGCGGAGCAGGCGGGGGCATGCGCCGTGATGGCGCTTGAGCGGGTGCCTGCGGATATTCGCGCTGCCGGCGGCGTGGCGCGCATGGCTGATCCCACGATTGTCAGGAAGATTATGGAAGCCGTAAGCATTCCGGTGATGGCCAAGGCCCGGATTGGCCATTTTGTCGAAGCCCGGATTCTTGAGGCGCTGGGGGTGGATTATATTGATGAGAGCGAAGTTCTCACGCCCGCTGACGATCGCTTTCATATCAACAAGCAAGACTTTACTGTGCCTTTTGTGTGTGGCGCGCGCAATCTGGGCGAGGCCTTGCGGCGCATAGGCGAGGGCGCGGCCATGATACGCACAAAGGGCGAGCCTGGCACTGGCAATGTGGTTGAGGCAGTGCGCCATATCCGCCTTGTCAATGACCAGATTCGCACGCTTTGCAATTTGCCCGAGGATGAAGTGGCGAATTTCGCAAAGGAAAATGGCGCGCCGCTGGAGCTGTGTCATGTTGTGCGCAAGGAAGGGCGCCTGCCAGTTGTCAATTTCGCGGCCGGAGGCATTGCCACGCCGGCTGACGCGGCGTTGATGATGCAGCTCGGCTGCGATGGCGTTTTTGTTGGCTCCGGCATTTTCAAATCCGGCGACCCGGCCAAGCGGGCGCGCGCCATTGTGCAGGCAGTGACCAATTACAAGGACTATGAGCTGCTGGCAGAGGTTTCCCGCGATCTGGGCGAGCCGATGGTCGGAATCGAGATCTCCACGATTCCGGAGCATCAGCGCATGCAGGAGCGCGGCTGGTAATGGCTGAATCCAGGATCGACATTCTGGCCCTGCAAGGAGCGTTTCGCGAGCATCGCCAGGCGCTCGAGCGCCTTGGCGCAGAAACTGTGGAA
>JAAUYW010000113.1 GCA_014804915.1 Desulfovibrio sp.
AGAAGGTGAACTCCGTGGCCATCAAGGAAGACCGCTGCATGTATTGCGGCAACTGCTACACCATGTGCCCGGCCCTGCCAATCGCCGATGGCGTTAGCGACGGCATTGCGATCATGATTGGCGGCAAGGTGTCCAACCGCATTACCTGGCCGAAGTTCTCCAAGGTGGTCGTGGCCTATGTTCCCAATGAGCCGCCGCGCTGGCCGGAACTGACCAAAACAGTCAAGCACATCATTGAGGTCTATTCAAAGAATGCGCGCAAGTACGAGCGCGTAGGCGACTGGGCCGAGCGCATTGGCTGGGAGCAGTTCTTCAAGCTCACGGGCCTGCCCTTCACCGAACAGCTGATTGACGACTTCCGCGAATCGGCCTACTACACCTGGCGCCAGTCCACGCAATTCAAATTCTAGCACCTGATGGCCGGCGGCCCTGCCGCCGGCTGTCCCAGCAAGGAGACGATCATGGCCACAGAGGAAGAAAAAGCGAAAATTGTCGAATTTTTGAATGACAAGGCCGGCTCCAAGTCCAAATTCTATTTTCAGGATTTCTGCAAGGTCTTTGAGGACAAGAAGCCGCGCGAAGTCAAGAAGATCCTGACTGACCTCGTCAATGACGGCACAATGGAATACTGGTCTTCAGGCTCCACAACCATGTATGGCCTGAAAGGCGCAGGCAAGCAGGGCCATGCCGAAGGCGAAGATCAATAGGGAAATTCCAGGAAAAGGCGCTGTCTGCTCCCAGATCTTTCCCGATAAATGCCGCGCAAAACGCGGCATTTTGATTCCCCAGATATCTGAGGCATTTTCTGTCCGGAATCTACAGAAGCGCGCCATCCCAGTTGAACAGTCCAGGCCGGCTTTTTTCCGCAGGCGTACCCTTTTCCTCCATGACACCGAAAAAACTGTAGCCTGCCTGCTCCAGCTCCCTGCGCCTGGATGACAGGTCGAGCTGCCAGCCAGGGAAAATCCAGGTAAGGCCTGCCCTGTTCAGCGACCAGAAATTTTCACCGCGCGGGCTTGAAAAAACCTCGCCTGCATCCAGGCCAAGCAAGCCAAACCTGCTGATGCCCACAGGCCAGTTGCCGGACAATACGACGCCAAGCGGCAACGGGCTGGATTTGGGCAGCGCCAGAAAATCCCTTTCCGTGAGTTCCGGACTTACGTACGCGGCAATGAAGCCCAGTTTCTGAAGCTCCGCGACAGCCAGGGAATTGGCGATATTGCAAAACGGCCCGGCTACCAGCTTCGCGTCGCCTGGCAGCTTTTCCGGAAAAAAGCCTCGCTGCCACGGAGCGTTGCACACAAACTGTCTGGCGCCGCCCTGCCAGAGACGGCTGATCAGCCTTTGCGTCGCGCTGCTCTCATCCGGCCAGATAGCAGGCGCGAGCCAGAAATAGACTCTGGCGTAATATGTCCTTGAGATCTCCGCTGTTCTGGCTGTGAGCCATACGCACGCAAATTCGCGGGGGGCAGGGCGAATCAGGGAGGCTGCCACGCGCATATTGACGCGAAAATCCGTTTTGGCTCCAGCTGGCAAGACAGGCCTGCTCTCAACAGGCCTGACTGGCGCTTCCGGAATGCGGTCAAGCCTTGCCTGCCATTGCGCAAGCAGCCTTGCCAGCCCGGGCTCGCGCCTGTCAATCAGATAGACAGAAGTGCCGGAAGGCGGCGTCTTGTGTTTTGGCAGATTGAGGAGCAGATCCGCGCCCCTGGGCGTCCGCCTGCTCACCGGCAAGGTGGAATGCCATTTTTCATCTTCAACGCCGATGCGCAGGTAATCCCTTGGCAAAAGCTCCAGATGCGGTCTTATGACGCATTTGCCATCCTGCCGGATATTTGTCTTGCCAGCAAGCAGCCCGGAAGAAGTCTGGCCGGCGGGCGCCATTGGCTGATATTTTTTTTGCGGCAGAAACCTGGCGCGGACGCCAGGTCGCCCCAGGGCCATCTGCAGGATTTCCTGCGCCATTTTGCGTTTCTGCGCGTCTTCGCCCTCATCGCGCAGGATTCTGTAGGCGGTAACCGCATGATAGACATAATGGGGGCCCTTCTTGCGGCCTTCAATTTTCCAGGAAACGAGATTGGGAATTGAGAGCAGCTTGCGGACAACAGGCAGCAATTCCAGATCCTGACAGGAAAAATGGCGCTCGCCCGGTTTCTGGCTGCCCTTGCCGCGCCTTTTGCGCCCGTACAATCTGCGGCAGGGCTGCACGCAGCGGCCGCGCAAACCGGATTTGCCGCCCATATAGCTCGACCAGTAACAGCGCCCTGACACGCAATAGCACAGCGCGCCATGAACAAAGCATTCCAGCTCCAGCCCGGCTGGACAGGCCTGCCCCATCTGCCTCAGCTCATCTATTGACAACTCCCTCGGCGCGATGACGCGATCCGCACCCAGGATCCTGGCTTGCGCAAGTCCGGCCGGATCGCTGACATTGGCCAGAGTGGACAGGGCGATGCTGCCTGTAAATTGCGCCTGCCTGGCCAGATCCAGCATTGCCAGGTCCTGGATAATCAGTCCATCCGGCTCCACAAGCGTGGCCAGCCTGCGCGCAAGGCGATAGGCTGGCTCGAGCTCCGCCTGGCGCAGAAGATTGTTCATGGCCACATAGACGCGGCAATTGTTCTGGTGGGCCAGCTCAACCAGTCTTGCCAGCTCCCCAAGGCCAAAATTGCGGGCCTGCATTCTGGCTGAAAAGTTTTTCAAACCCAGGTAAATGCCATTTGCGCCAGCAGCCAGGGCTGCCAGAAAACAGTCTGCGTCTCCGGCAGGCGCGAGAATCTCGGGCTTTATTTCATCCGCCATAATAGGCCCTGTGCCATTTCACATAATTGGCAATGCCATCGCTAAGCCTTGTTTCAGGCCGAAAGCCGACAAGATTATAGAGATCGTCAACGTCCGCCCAGGTGGAAAGCACATCGCCAGGCTGCATTGGCAGATATTCCTTTATCGCCTTTTTGCCAACTGCCCTTTCTATTTCCGCAACAAAATCCGCCAGCTCGATCGTGTTGTTATTGCCAATATTGTAGATTCGCCAGGGCGCGCTGCTCCTGGCAGGGTCAGGCGCGGCCGGGTCGAAACAGGGATCAGGCTGCGCCGGCTTGTCAAGAACGCGCACAACGCCCTCCACTATGTCGTCAATATATGTGAAATCCCGCTGCAGTTTGCCGTTGTTGAAAAGCGAAATTGGCTTGCCAGCCAAAATCGCCTCAGTGAACAAACAGAGAGCCATGTCCGGCCTGCCCCAGGGTCCGTAAACTGTGAAAAAGCGCAAGCCTGTTGCCGGCAGATTATAGAGATGGCTGTAGGCATGCGCCATCAGCTCATTGCTCTTTTTGGTCGCCGCATAAAGGCTGACAGGGTGATCTACATTCTGGCTTGTGCTATACGGGCGCTCGGAATTCAGGCCATAAATTGAAGACGAGGAGGCATAGACAAGATGGCGAATGCTATGATTTCGGCATTGCTCAAGCAAATTGCCAAAACCAGTCAAATTGGATTCCAGATATGCGGCCGGATTGACCAGGCTATATCGCACGCCTGCCTGGGCAGCCAGATTGACAACATGCGTGAACCTGCCGGCAGCGAAAACTTCGCCCAGGCCGCCGGCATCCGCGATATTGAGCCTGTGAAAGGTAAAGCCTTTCGCGTTTGGGCCGTTTTCAAGCTGCCAAAGCCTGTCCCTTTTCAGCTGCGGACTATAATAGTCGTTCAGGCTGTCAATGCCTGTTACGGCAATGCCTTTCGCCAGAAGCCGCTGGCAAAGATGATAGCCAATAAAGCCCGCGGCTCCCGTAACAAGAACGCGCATATTTTCTCCTCTGGCAATATGGGGCGGCTGCGCATGGGATTTTCAGGAAAAAAGACCCTATTCCATGCCGTATTTGCGCAACTTGTTGTGCAAGGTCGCGCGCGTGATGCCAAGTCTTCTGGCAGCCTCGCTCTTGTTGTCGCCAGTCTGGCGCAGTGTCAGCTCAATGGCGCGCTTTTCCACTGCTTCAAGCGGCAGCCCCGCAAGATCCTCGCCTGGGCGCGTGTCTGCCGCTTCCTGCGCTGGCGGCGCGTTTGTAACATTCGCGGGCAGATCTGTCTCGCTGATCAGGTCGCCCTGGCAGAGGATGACCGCCCTTTCAACCACGTTTTCAAGCTCGCGCACGTTGCCTGGCCAGTGATAGCGCAGGAGCGCGTCCAGCGCCTGCGGCGTAAAGCCCTTGATTATCTTGTGGTTGCGCTCTGCGAATTTTTGCAGAAAGCTGGCCGCAAGCAGCGGGATGTCCTCGCCGCGCTGACGAAGGGACGGCACCTCTATGCTGATCACATTCAGCCGGAAATACAGGTCTTCGCGAAACCGTTTCTCCCTGGCTTCGCGGCGCAAGTCGCGATTTGTGGCCGCGAGCACGCGCACGTCAACATGGATGGGCGTATCCGAGCCGACGCGCTGCACTTCGCCCTGCTGCAGCGCCCGCAAAAGCTTGGCCTGCAGGGTAAGCGGCATTTCACCGATTTCATCCAGAAAGAGCGTGCCGCCATCCGCCTGCATGAATCTGCCTTCGCGCCGCTTGTCAGCGCCAGTGAATGAGCCCTTTTCATGGCCGAACAGCTCGGATTCAAGCAGGCTTTCTGTCAGGGCGGCGCAGTTTACTGTTACAAGCGGCTTTTTCGCCCTGGCGCTGGAGCCGTGCAATGCGCGAGCCACAAGCTCCTTGCCAGTCCCTGATTCGCCTGTAATCAGCACCGTAGCCTCAGTAGGCGCGACCGTATTGATAAAATCAAGCATTGATTTCAAGGCCGGGCTCGCGCCGACAATTTCGGTATTGGCCGGAGTTTCAGTCAGCTGGCGGCGCAATTCGCGATTCTCGACGCTGTGGCGCGAACGCTCGATAGCCAGTTCAAGGGTTTCCTTCAACAGGTCAAAATCAAGCGGCTTGATCAGATAGTCATACGCGCCAATGCGCAAGGCCTCAACAGCTGTTTCAACCGAAGAATAGGCTGTCATCAAAATCACGGGCAAGGCCGGATTATAGCCGAGAATGGCTTTTAGCGCCTCAATGCCGTCAACTCTCGCCATGCGCACATCTGTCAGCACCACATCAAAAGGCTTTTCGCGCACCAGGGCGACGGCGTCTTCGCCATCGCCAGCTTCCTCAACTGTAAATCCCCATGTGCGCAGCATCATTTTCAGCATCTTGCGATGCGCGTCATCGTCATCAACTACCAGGATTCTGCTGGTATCCACTTTCCACTCCTGCGCGTCCCGTTTTACTGCTTTGCCTGACCGCCTGAAATGAGCGGCAGCCAGATCCTGAAAATGGTGCAGCCAGGCTCGCCATCTTTCGCCACTTGCGAATAAATATCGATTTCGCCCTTGTGCGCCCTGATAATCTTGTGCGCCATTGGCAAGCCCAGGCCAGTGCCGGAATTTTTGGTTGTAAAATAGGGATCAAATATGCGCGTCAGTATTTCCGGGCTTATGCCAACGCCATTGTCGCGCGTCATCAGGCAGAGGCGATCCCTCGTGACCGAAATGGCGAGTTCCAGCCGTCCGCCCTCGGGCATCGCCTCAATCGCATTGAGGCAGATATTCAAAAGCGCCTGGCTCAACCTTTCCATATCTCCCATTATCTGGCCCTTGCGCCTGCAGAAGCGGGTTTCAAGGCTTATGCGCTTCTGGGCCGCGTTGTGGCGCAGCAGGCGCAGCACATGCCCGGCAACCAGCTCCGCCTGCACGGGCTTGAGCGCTGTTGAATCCGGTCTTGAGAGCCCAAGCAGATCAGTTATCACGCGATTGAGCCTGTTCACCTCGTTGACCATGATCACCGCTGCTTCACGATCCTCGCTGCCCTCGGGAAAATGCTGACTGAAATATGTCGCGTAGCCCTTGATGGAGCTCAGCGGATTGCGCAGCTCATGCGCCACGCCGGCCGCAAGCGTGCCCACTGCGGCCAGTTTCTCGTTTCTCCTCACTTCCGCTTCCAGCCTGTGGACTTCCACTTCCGCATGGCGCTGCTTGCGTCTGGATTCCGCGGCGCGCTGGGCAAAGCTCAGGGCCAGCAGGCCGCAGAGCACTACGAGCATGGTGACGATTGCGAGAATTGTAACATAGCTGCGGTTCTGTTCATTGGTAATTTCAAACGGCGACACTTCGAGGCCAAGAAAAATCACCGGCTCGGGCACGCTTTTATCCCAGTCCTTGCGTCCCATTGTGAAATGACGATAAATAAGAAAAACGCGCTGGCCCTCAAAATCGCCGATCACGGATTTCTCCCTGTCCAGCGGCGCCAGTTTCGCCATGCGTTCCAGCGTGGCCTGCTCCCCCTCCAGGTTCAGGTATTCGCCGATTCTGCCCTTGTCCGAATGCGCGATGATTGTGCCATCCGGCATGGTCACAGCCACGAACTCGATATCGCCATTGCGCGCCATTTCATTGAGCAGCGTCTGAAGATGCAGCCCGGATTCTCCGGCCATGCCGGTGCGCAGCGCGCCTTCGAAAACATTGAGCAGGGCCGCGCCCTTTTCCTGCAACAGCTCCGCCATGCCCTCCTCGCTGCGCTTGTAGATCATCCACGAAACCAGGCCGATGACTATGGCCAGGAAGATCGCGATGCCCGCAAGCAAAAGGCGCGAGGAGAAAGTATTCAGGCGCTCGGCCAGGGGCGTCGCATCCGTCTTCTGGCCGAGGAACTGCGCCCAGAAATCACGGAAAAATTCTGTGCTGATTATTCCTGGCGTGATATTCATTGCCTCCCCCGCCATTCTTCCTGGTCTGGCCAGGCCTGCCATTCAAAGGCAACGCTTGCCTGCATTTTGCGCAATGTAGCTTCCACCTCCAGCCTGCTTTCAGGCGCGAATGAAATTTTAAGCAGCGCCGGCCTGCGCTCCAGCACTGTGAAATAGGCCAGGTTGTCATACGCCTCAAGCAGGAAGCGAAACATGGCCACCTGCGACGGGTCGAGCCTTGCCAGCAGGAAATCGCTCCGCTCCGCTGTTCTAGCCGATGCCATAATAGCGCGCCAAAATCACAAGCCCAATGCCGGCCGCGATGGTTACAAAATAATTACGGCTGAAAACAGCCACAAGCAGCGTTGGCAAGGAAACCAGGAGGAACAGATTCGAGAAGGAAATATCGAGTCTGCCGTCCTGCATGAACACATCCGGCCCAACGAGCGCGGCCATGACTGCCACCGGCACGTATTCCAGCCATTTGCGCAGGAGCGCAGGCAGGGAATCGCCCCTGAGCGCCATCACCGGGCCGGTTTTCAAAAGCAGGGTGACAAGTATCGCAAGGGCGGCTGCCAGCGCCAGGGTCATGTTCTTGCCCTCCGTTCCCTGCGGATGGAAAGCGCAAGGCCCAGCGTGGCTCCGCAGACAGTGGCAAGAGCCACATTCCAGGCGCCAAGTCCGGCCGATTTCAGCGCGATTGAAAGGCAAATTGTGAAGATCGCGACAAGCAGGTGCAGCCGGCTCGAGCATTGCGGCACAAGCAAGGCCAGGAACATGGCCGTGATTGCGTAATCGAGGCCCAGCGGCTTTACATCATCAACCAGGCTGCCGCAAAACGCGCCTATGGCAGTGCCACCAACCCAGGCCAGCTGCGTGAACTGGTTGCAAACAAGCATGGTCACGATATTCAGTTTCCAGCCGGCCTGGATGGCTGTGGCATGAACCACGAAGCTTTCGTCGGTGATGCCAAAGCCCAGCAGGAATTTTTTCAGCGCGCCCATGCCTGCCAGCCAGGGCGCTTCAGCTGCTGACATGAGCATATAGCGCAAATTCACGATGCCTACGGCTGCGGCAGTTGATAAAACGCCTGCGCCTCCGCCCCAGAGGCTGGCAAACACAAACTGGCCCGAGCCGGAGAACATCAGCACGGACATGGCGATCGCCAGGGCCGGAGAGATGCCGTTTTTGACAGCCAGCACGCCAAAGGCAAAGCCGACTGGCAAATAGCCAAGCACAATGGGCAGGCCGCGCCTGATGCCCGTAAACCAGGCCCTTTCCAGAGACTGTGCGCGTTTCATTGGTGGAGCAGGCTCATGCCGCGCATTAAATTTGCCATCATCGCATCCATGCCGCCGATAAAAACCTCAATCTGGTTTGACATGACAACCAGCAACAGGCCGACAAAGAAGAAGCCGACGCCAATCTTGATCGGAAATCCAAATTCCATGATATGCACTTGCGGCGACGTGCGCGCCACAAGGCCGAGCGCGACCTCGACCATGAACAGTGCCACCATGACCGGAGCTGCGATTTTGAGCGCGAGCACAAATACTTGGGCTGACAGGGCGAGGATTTCCCAGAGGATATTCTCGCCGAGAAACAGCGCGCCAGGCGGGAGAATGGTAAACGAGGCCGCAAAGCCCTTGATCATGTAAAGGTGTCCGTCCATTGCGAGAAAGGTGAGCAGGCTGACCATCCACAAAAAAAAGGCCGCTATGCCGGTCTGGTTGCCAGTGAGCGGATCGGCAAAGTTGATCATTGTGAAGCCCATCTGGAATCCCAGAAGCTCGCCTCCGGACTGAATGCCCATGAACAGGAAATTGATCGCCATGCCAAGCACAAGGCCGATGACGACTTCGCCGAGCATGATCAGGGCCATGTCAAAGGGATGCTCGGGCATGATCGCGCCAGAGAGCGCGAGATGGGGCCAGACGCCAAGCGTGAATACAAGAGTGATGGCGGCCTTGACTGTAACCGGAATATTGTTTGTGGAAAAGATCGGCAGCATGAACATGACAATGCTTACGCGCATCATCGTCAGGACAAGGCTGAAGATTGTATTGGGATCGTAATTGAAAATATTCACTGGCCGGCGCTTTTATTGATGCCTGGAATGAATTTTTTCGTCTATGATTTCCTTGACGATCTTGTCAAGGCCGGCCAGATCAGGCTTGTTGACCTGATGGTCTGCGCCGACCTTGATGCCCTTGGCGCGGAGGGCGTCCGTAATGAGCGAGGAAAAAAGCACGACTGGCAATTTTTTCAGGGCCGGATTCTCACGAATTTTGGAAGTCAGGGCATGGCCGTCCATCTCGGGCATTTCGATATCCGAAATCACAAGGTCAACCAACTGGTTTATTTCATGCGAATCCACTTTCTGGCCGGACTGGGACTGGGCCAGATTCGACAGGTATTCCCAGGCCTCCCTGCCATTGCTGGCGGTTGTAACCTGATACCCGGATTTTTCAAGAAAGGATTTGACAATCTTGCGCAGGGAGCTGGAATCGTCTGCAAGAAGCAGGCGCACATGCTCGGGCATTTCCACTGGCGCTTCAGGCTGCATGGTGGACATGTCAAGGGACTTGTCCAGGCTGGCCATGATTTTTTCCATATCCAGAATAAACAGGACGCGCTCCTTGATGCGCAGGATGCCGGTGATTGAATCGCGGGAAAAGGCCTGCACATACCTGTTTGGCGGCTCAATCCTGTCCCAGGCCAGGCGATGGATGCTGGCTACCGAAGATACCAGGAAAGCGGTGCGCACGCCTGAAAATTCCGTTACCAGCACCTTGTCGGACGGGCCGCGCCGCATATCCTTGCCAAGCCAGGCGGCCAGATTGAGCAAGGGGAGCACCTTGCCGCGCAAGTTGAATGTGCCCATGATGCTGGGATCCTGCGTGCCAGGCATGGCTGTCACCTGGGGCATGCGGATGATTTCAAGAACCTTGGCGACGTTTATGGCGTAATGGCCGGTGTAATCCTTGCCATCTGGCAGTTTTTCATCAAGCAGGAATTCGATTATCTCAAGCTCATTATTCCTGAGCAGCGGATTCAGGCTCATTTTCTGTCCTTTTTGCCGCCTCTTGCGGAGGTTTTCTTTTCGGGCAAAAACCAGCCATTTCGCAATTCGCGCAGTCAGGCTTGCGGGCCTTGCAGATCTCCCGTCCAAACCAGACCATGCGGTGATTGAAATCGCCCCACTCCTCGCGCGGCAGGATCTGCGTTAGGTCGCGCTCAATCCTGACAGGATCGACATTGTCCGTAAGGCCAAGGCGGTAGGAAATCCGTTTTACATGCGTATCCACAGCCATGCCCTCGTTTTTTCCAAATCCGGCGAACAGGACCACATTCGCTGTCTTGCGGGCCACTCCTGGCAGCTGAATCAGCTCCTCCATTGTCTGGGGGAGCGCGCCGCCAAATTTTTCGCAAACCATTTTCGCGGCTGCGATCAGGTTTCTGGCCTTGTTGCGGAAATAGCCAACCGGATGGATTACCGCTTCCACATCCGGCTGAAGCGCGCTGGCCAGCTCCCGAGGCCCGGGCCAGCGCGCGAAAAAGACGGGAGTAACCATGTTGACGCGCGCGTCTGTGCATTGCGCGGCCAGCTGGGTGGCTACCAGAAGCTCCCAGGGATCATTATACGCAAGCTCCGTATTCGCCTGCGGATAGCGCGCCTTGAGCGCATTGAGCACCTGGGCGGCCATTTTTTTTGCCGCTTTCATCAGCTTGCGCCCCAGACCTGGCCATTATGGGAAATGCCCAGAACGTCGAAAACGCGCTGGCAGAAGTTGCCCAGAAGATCATCAAGGCTGGCAGGCTGAAAATAAAAGCCTGGCGAGAATGGCATAATAATTGCGCCCGCCTCGGTTAGAGCGGCCATGTTGCGCAGCTGGATGAGCGAGAGCGGACTCTCGCGCGTGATCATCAGGAGCTGGCGCCTCTCCTTGAGCGCGACATCGCAGCAGCGATGAATGAGATTGGTCCCGCAGCCGCTTGCGACCGCGCCAAGCGTACTCATCGAGCAGGGAACGACAACGAGCGCGTCGCCCTGCTTCCACCAGCTGCCGCTGGCCGGCCCCGCGGC
>JAAUYW010000114.1 GCA_014804915.1 Desulfovibrio sp.
ATGCCGTTAAAATCCGTAGCATTGGCAATGCGCGTGATTTCCGAGGCCATTTGCTGGTATTCGGAGTCAATCATCAGGCGCTGCGTGGAGTCGTAGGTGCCTGTGGCAGCCTGCTCGGCCAGCTCCTTCATGCGGATGAGCTTTTCGTCAATTATGCCCAGGGCGCCGTCAGCGGTCTGGATCAGCGAAATGGCGTCATTGGCGTTGCGCACTCCCTGCTGCAGGGCTGCGATGTCCGCGCGCTGCAGCTCGCGGATGGCGAGGCCCGCGGCATCGTCTGCCGCGCTGTTGACGCGCAGGCCGGTGCTGAGCCGCTGGGTGGAGGTGGCAAGCCGCCCGTAATGGGCGTTGAGATTACGGGCTGTGTTGGCAGCCATTAAATTATTGTTGATGACCATGGACATTGGATTACGCTCCCCGCGCTAATTAAATAAACTATGTGGCTTTTACTATGCAATAGCCATGCCAGCACCGCCAAACGGGGATTTTCGGGGGAATGGCGGGCAAAAACAGCCGCCTGAACGGCGAATGTCAATTATCTGAAGCGGGGAGGGGCAAAATTTTCAGCCAGACGGATAGTTGCCCGGACGCAAGCAGCAAATGGCGCGTATTTATGCGCTCGCAGGCGCGGCGAGTCCGCATGGAAATCTGCGCTGGCTTGCGCAAGCAGAATGCAGGAAACAAAACGCCGCCCCACAATGGGACGGCGCTTCATGTCTATGGGGAGAATATTGACGCGATAACTTCCGCCCGCCCGAAGGGGGGAGCGGCCCGGCCCCACACCAGACCGCTCCAGGCACGGAGGTTAGCCTATGTTTTATCTCTTCATGCCGATTACTGTTTCCAGCATTGTATCGACAGTTGTAATTCCTTTCGAGTTGGCCTGGAAGCCGCGCTGGGTCGTGATCATGTTCACGAATTCGCGCGAGAGGTCAACGTTTGAGCCTTCAATGTTGTAGGCGCGGGTCTGGCCAAAGCCGTTGTCGCCCGGCACGCCCTGGCGAGCCTCCCCGCTGGCTTCCGTTGCTGCATAGAGGTTGCCGCCTTCCCTGCGCAGGCCCTGCTCATTGTGGAAATCATAGAGGGCGATCTGGTACAGGGGAATGGTCTTGCCATTGTCATAGTAGCCATACACTACGCCATCCGAAGTGATGTTGGTGCTGGACAGTATGCCTGAAGCATAGCCATTCTGCGTTGCATCCTGGGTTACGAAGCTGGAGCTGCCAGCCTGAGAAGCCTGAGCATTACGAATCACATCCTGATTTGTAACATTCCCGCCGAATAATGCCATTTTACCAGCAGGAATAGTTGGCGTTTCGATGACTTCCCGAACCAGTGTTGTGGAGGGTAGGGTAGCCGCTATAGCTGCGTTTAGCGTAACCCACTCACCAGCAGGATTTTGATATTCAAATTTTCTGGTATCACCGGTTTCTCCAAGCGCTTTTGTGGCGGTGTCCAGAGAAGAAGTAATATTTTTGGTGATTGTAGCGGTATTATCGGGCTTCAAATCCGCTAGAGTAGAGTTGCTGTTTCCACCCCATTTATTCTGGCTGCGTAAGCCAAAATCAATTTCAATTAACTGTTCCTGGGCTGTTTCACTAAAGGCGGACGAGCTGGCTCCTTCCAGTCCCTTGAAATTAGCTGTGAAAACTGGCAAGCCATTACTGGAGAATTGTGCTGCTTTCCAGTTGCCCAGATTAAGACTCTCAGTTGTCGCCGGAGTATCTCCACTGGCAGGGGTAGCAGGAATTACGGGTGATTCCTTACCATCTTCTGATGGCTGATAAGTGTAGGCGCTCTGGTTGACAAGATTACCAGCAGGATCAAAGATCATATGTCCAGTCATGACAAGGCCGGCAGCCTTTGTGCCTGCAAATGTTTCCTTGTTGTCGCCTGACCCCCAGTAGCGTTTGTCATCGGCCGGATCCATGGTAACAATGTATTCATAGACCGAGTAGCCCGGAGGCAGATCTGCAAGTTCGCCTTCTTCAAGTGTCACCTGGTCATAGTAGGTTGTCATGGTATGTGGCAGCCCGGATTCATCATATACTTTAATTGCTGTAGAATAAGCGTAGTTCTTGTCTGGCAAGGGGGGTTCATTCGCGCCATCCCAGGCGCCAGCTAATCCAAGCAGAGGGCCATTACCATCAGCTCCGCGAGCTAAATCGTTGTTTTTGTCACTAGTCAAGCCAACTACGAAAGAGATGCTGTCAGTGCGCTTTGGCTCAAGATACCAGGAATCCAGCACTATGTCTGTCGGGGTTCCTGTACCCTGGAAAGCAGACTCATTAGTCGTGCTTGCCCCCAGATTAATTGAATCTTGCTGAAAAGTGATACGACTGCTGGTAGAATCCACCTTCCAGCCCTGCAGGCGGTAGCCTTCGGGATTCTGGAGCTGGCGGTCGGCGTTGAAATAGAAGTCGCCGGCGCGGGTGTAGTACATCTGCTCTGTATTGGGCTGGCGCACCTTGAAGTAGCCGTTGCCATCAATCGCCAGATCCGTCACCGAGTTTGTGGACTCAAGGCTGCCCTGCGAGAAGTCGCCAATCACCGCGTAGGTGGAAACGCCAGCGCCAATCTGGGTCGGGCCGCTGGTGGAGCCGCCGTTGATATAGAGATAGTCATTGAAGTCCACACGCTGGCCCTTGAAGCCGATTGTGCTGACATTGGCTATATTGTTGCCAACCACATTCATTTTCTCGCCATGCGCGAGCAAACCGGAAACGCTTGTCCACATGCTAGCTGAAAGACCCATAATATCCTCCGAAAATATCGCGGCGTGGGGTTGCCGTCTGTTAATTTATATAAGGTTTCTATGCTGTGTAATCGTTTTCAACCTGGGCAGGATTTTCCTCTTCAGGCATTCCTGGGGTATTATCTGCATTTTCCGTGCCAGAATTATTTTCCCCGTCAGTCGCGCCCGAATTGTCCGCGCTGCCCGAACTGTCCGGCGTTTCATCCACATTGCCGCTGTCGCCGGCTTCATCGGCTGCGCTGTCATCGCTGTCCTTGCCCTCGTCGTCCGCAGGCGTGTCTGTCGCCGCCTGCTTGACTTTCGGCGTCGTAACCTGGCGCACATTGGCAAGCGACATGAGCTGGCCGCCGTCCATGCCCAGATACACTGTGCCATTCTGGTTGACTACGCCTGTAACTGTCGCGTCAACCACCTGGTCGGCAAGCACCGCCTCGCCCGAGCTGTTGAACGCGCTCAGCGACACTGTGTAAACGCCGTCAGGAGCCGCCTGGCCAGCGCCATTGAGTCCATTCCAGTTGAACTCGAATGTGGTGCCAGCCTGCTTGCCGGCAAGATCTTCCGTATAGACAGTATTGCCGCTGCCATCGCGGATAGACAGCGTGCCCTTGATGACATTGTCGCCAAAAGCATAGCGGAATGTGCTGATTGAAACTTCATTGGTCGCGCCATCCGTCGTTTTGCCAATGGTGTTGCCGGTAACGCTGACCAGCTTGCCAATGTAGGATGTGGCGTTGACCATCTGCTGATTGTTGATCGCCTCTGTCTGCTTCTCCATGCTCTCGTTCATGTTCATCATCTGTTCGAGGCTGGAGAACTGCGCCATCTGCGAAATGAATTCCTTGTCATCCATCGGGTTCAGCGGATCCTGGTATTTGAACTGCGTCACCAGAAGGAGCATGAATGAATCCTTGTCCAGGGTGCTGCCCTTTTGCTTGGACATCGCCTGGTTGAATTCATTGTTCGTCTGCGTAAGAGCGCTGGTTATGCTGGACATCAATTTACTCCGAATGGGATTAGGCTACCACATGCAGGGCCCGGCCCTCATGGCGCGCCTGTTGGCCAATGCTATGCAAGTTCTGTGCCGTCGGAGTTTCGTCGCTGTTGCGCAAGGCAGCCAGATTGCGCAGGCGCGCCATCTCCTGGCGCCTGGTTTCCTCTTCCTGGCGCGCGTTGTGCTGCCCGAGATCTGTGAACTGGCCGCCTGATTCCTGCTTGTTCTCAAGCATGACCTCAATCTTGTCCACTTTCACGCCCTGCTGCTCCAGGTTGACGCGGATTGTGTCCATCTGGCGCTGCAGCATTTCCGCAGTCTCGCTCTTTTCGGAGCGGATCTGCGCTGTCACCTCGCCATTTCTGGCTATCAGGGTAATGCCGACATTGCCAAGCTCTGCCGGATGCAGCTGCAGATCAAGCCTGGTGGCGCCATCGCGCATTGCCGAAAGCACGCCCTGCTCCACCTGCTGGCTCAGCTGGCGGTTGAGATGCGCCACATTGGCATTGGTCATGCTGGCATCCATATCCAGAATCTGGCTCTCAAGATTGCCCTGGAGCATTGAATAGACAAAGGAATTGTTGCTGATCTGGCCGCTTGCGCCAGTCGGCTTTGTCTCAATGCGGCCAAGCAGATCCTGCCAGCCGTCGGATTTGCCCTGTTTTTTGTCGCCTGCGTCATTGTCCGGCGTTTCTTTCCGGCTCTCGTGGGCATTGACGGCATATTTGGCGTTTTCAGCCAGGCCGGCTTCATTGCCGTTGACCAGCTTGCCGATCTTGCCATTTTCAGCCAGGCTTGCGGCCTTGCCGGTTTTGCCGTTTTCAGCAAGGCCGGCTTCAGCGCGATTCGCGCCCGCATGGCCGGTCATTTCGCTTGCCTGTGCCAGATTTTCGCCTGCCAGCGTGCTGTCCATCATTTCGCGGCTGTTCTTCTGGACAGTCTGGTCAATCAGGATCTTGCTCTGCTGCACCCGCCGGCTCTCGCGGCTCTGCGCTTCCATTTCCTTTTCCATGCGGGAGCGGGCCTTTGAGATCAGCGGCTTCAGGGTCTTTTCAAGCGCGGCTTCCAGTTTTTGCGCGTTGCCCTCATCAATCGTGAATTGCGCTTTTGCCGGCTTCATCAGGCTGGCAAACTGGTCGCCGCTCAGGGACAGGCTCTGGCCGCGCATTGAGCCAATGATTGTCTGCATTGTGCCCGCGTTGAGGCCAAGGCCGCGCCCAAGCGCGAGCATGGCATCCGGGTCAATCTCAAAACGCTGGTCAGCCGGCAATTTGTCAAGCGCGTCCTGGATTAGCCCAAGCGCCGCCTGGCCATTGCCCTGGCGCATGAAGCCGAGCGCGTCGCCTGCCAGATCGCCAGTCGGGTCAATCTGGTTGAGCAGGGAGGTGATCGCATGCGCGTCATCCTCGCTGAATTGCCCGGCCTGCCTGCCCATCAGGCTGGCCAGCACTTGCGCGAGAGTGGCGCCATCCGGCTGATCCACCAGCGCGTCAAACTGGCGCAGCGATTCAACCGGCGCGCCTTCCTTGAGCAGCTGCTGGCGCAGCTCCTCCAGCTCGCTCTTTGTAAAAGTGACTTCTTCAAGCGTATAGGTGACGCCATCCGTGGTCTGCCTGCTGTACGGGCTTTCCACAAGCGCCTGATTATCTTCAGATAATGCGGAAGATACGGAATGATTGTAACCTTCATCGACCGCGCTCAGGGCATCCTGCATGGCATCCATAAAGCCGCTCGCGGCTGAATCCGTGCCAGCAAACAGGCCAAAAGCGCTGTCAGACCGGTTGGTAGGCATAATTTGCATGATACACTCCTTGCGCAGATTCCTATACAAGGATTGTACCAAATGTAAATTATTGTAATTATTTCCGCATCAGGAAAGAAAAATCAGCCTTTATGGGGCAAGAACTGCCTGCGCGACGTCGATTTTTGTCAATGCTCTGGCAAAAGATGCTCTTGAGAAGCCGGAATTCTGAAGGTCAATGTGGATATTGCCAGCGAACAGGCGCGAATGCCAGGGCTGCTTTTTCCAGAAATCATCTGGCAGGGGCTGGCCGCGCTTGCCGCTGCGACTGATATATGCAAGCATCTTGCCAAAGGCCGAGCGCATTTTGGCCGCCACTGCCGGCGCCTGGTCCAGCAGGGCTGCTCCCGCCTGTTTGAGGCGGTTTTCATGATTCCATGAATCCAGATGCAGGAATGTCGCCTGCCAGAAGTCTTCCAGCATTGAGCGCAGGGGCTGCTGGCCGCCCAGCCTGAAGAGGCCGAGATCATCGCGCCGCGAATGCAGCAGCTCCAGCCCTGGCTGCGGCTCGGGCCGCTCGCCTGCAGCCAGTTTCGCCGCGATTTTGGCGACAGGCCCGGGGAAAAAGACGTTGTGGCAGAGCGGTTTTGGCTTGTCGCACTGCCAGCAGCCAGCGCAGGACAGCGCCGCCCTGAGGATATGCTGGCCTGGCGCGAGCGGGCCCGTTTCAGCTGCGCTGACATTGCCCATGGAGAGGTTGAGGCAGGGCACGGAGAGCCAGTCCGCGAGATGCATGGGGCCGGTGTCAGGCGTAATCAGCAGGTCAAGGGTTTTGAGCAGCACTGCCAGCTGCCTCAGGTCGGTCTTGCCGCAGAAGTTGAGCGCTTTCGCGCCCCTGGCCATGATTTCGGCGCCAGTTTGCGCCTCGTCCGGGCCGCCCAGCAGCACTGCCCTGAAGCCCATGCCTGCCAGATGATTGGCCAGCCTGCTCCAGAAGAGCGCCCGCGGCCTTTTTGCGGCATCGCTTGCGCCTGTGAAAATGCCGATTCTGCCCGTGCCGGCAGGCCTGGGCCTTGCTGGCGCATAGCCCTGGAGGCCAAGATCCAGGCGGAACAGGTCCGCCCAGTGAAAAGGGTTGTGGCGATTGTTTTGTGTGAGGCCTTCCCGGTACAGCTGCCAGTAGCCGTTGACGCAAAGGCCTGCCCGGGTTTGCAGCTGGCCGATTTTGACATCCGCGGCGCAATTTTCCGCGCACAGGGCAGAGGCGCGGTCATTGCCGAGATTGATGACTGTATCGTAGCTGTGTTTTTCCAGGTCTGGCAGCTGGGCCACCGAAAAAAAGGTCGCGCTTGGCGCAAAAGGCATCAGGGAAGCAAAAAATGCCGGCTGGCCGGCCACCCAGACTGGCCGGGCCGGATTCTGTGCCTGCAGCTTGAGCAGCAGCGGGAAAGTGAGAATCAGGTCGCCCAGGCGTCTGGGCTGAATGACGAGAGCAGGTTTGCCCTGGGCTTCCGGCATGGCGGCGATTCCGGAAAAATCAGGCGCTGGCCGCGCTTTTGTCCACTGCCTTGATGCCGTAAATATCGCGCATTGCGGCAAGCATGGACTTCAGGCGGTCTTCCCATTTGTGGCATGCCAGCACGCGCTTGCGGGCCCTGGCCAGAATGCGCCCGCGCTCTTTGGGATTGGCGAGATAGTGGCTCACAAGCCCGGGGATTTCTTCCCTGTCATGGTAGCAGGCCATTTCATCCGGCTCAAACAGGCCTGCCATTTGCGGCCGCCAGTCTGTCAGCACAAAGCCGCCTGCTGCCGGCGCATCGAAAACGCGCTGGTTCACAGCGCCTTTCATTTGCCTGGAAGTGCTGTTGAAATTGATTTCAGAGAGGCTGTAAAAAGCTGGCAGGTCGCTGTAATAGGCTATTGGATCCAGGTATCTGGGCTGCGGCCTGGCATGGCGAAATTCCACGCGCCAGCCGCTGTCTCCGACAATCAGCGGCCTGAAGGGCAGCAGCATGGCTACGCGCTCATTGCGGTAAATCTGGGTCGCTTTCCAGGTGACTGCCGTTTCAAAGGCCAGGCGCGTTTCATTGTCAGGCAGGTTGAGATAGGCGCTGTAGGCATCAGGAAAATGGCTGGCGATGAAATCAGGCACAGCGCGGTCTTCGCTGGCGGAAAAGGCAGCTGAAACCCTGTTGAAAGCGCGGAGCAGCGGGGCGGGAAACCTGCCTGCCTTGAGGCGCGCGCCAACCTTGTAGAGCATGGAATTGCCGACAAAGGAAACGCGGCTTTTCCATTCCGGCCTGCCCTTGCCGGCATTGGGGCGGAAGCGGTCCGGGTCTGTGCCCAGGGGCAGGTAGCGGACGTGCTCAAAGCCGCTGGCCCTGAGCGTCGGGATGTTGTCCTCGTCCCAGGTGAAGAGCGCCGTCCAGGGGCTTACGCATTTGCTGTAGAGATGGATGATCAGGTGCGGGTTGTCGACAAACCAGGAGGCGAGAGGCAATTCCAGTCTGGCCAGCAGATCCATCAGCACGCCTTCAACATCCACGCCCATGTGGTTGAGCGTAATGCAGCAGTCCGGCCGGAAGTCGAGCACTTCCCGGAGGAGATTTCTGACAAAGGCTTCGCCGTCAACAGCGTCCTCTCCGACCATTACCAGCCTGTAGGGGATGCCGAGCTTCTTGCAGGCGCCCTCGATTTCGCCGATCAGGAAATATTTGCTGGCAAGCAGCAGCACGCGCGGTTTTTCCGAGGCAAAGCGGGGCTGCCTGGCCTTGCTCCAGAAATCCATTTGCGAGCTGGCGGTAACGCTTTTGCGCAGCTCGCCATACCAGTCCGGGTCAATGCGCTGGTAAAAGGCATTGCCAATGGGCCGCATTGGCTGACCGGAATTTTGTTCCTGCCATTTTGTGAGCTGGCGCAGGGCCGCGGCTGGCGATGCGTCTTCAATCAGGGTAATGCGGGCCCTGGCGTCCGGATCAAGATTTTCCAGGCTGCCAGTCAGGGCGCGCAGCCCGGGGCTTGCATCCAGAATGGCGATGGGCCCCTGATAGCCGGCAGCCAGCAGCCGCAGGCCGTGGCCCAGGCCGGCGCCGAGCAGCACAGGCAGGCCGTCCGGCCTGGCGAGGAATTGCCGCACAGGCGCGAGTTCGCGCTCAATGCCGGCTGCGCCGAGCATGGGAATCTGGCGCCCGTTGCAGGAGGCGCTTACGTCAACCAGCTTGCCATCAGCATATACGCCTTCAAAATCTGCCGTCATGCCGTTTTTTTGCGCGCTGGCATTGGCTCGACCACGATTTCGTCGTAGCAAAGCCGGAACATGGAATTTTCATATTGGCGCTCAACCTGCATGAAAGCGCGGCCAATGCCAATTTCAACGCCAGGATATACCCGCCCAGGCGCCATCACCTTGCAGTTTTCCAGTGTGGAATCATCCACATTGACGCGATTCCAGATATCTGACTTGTGTTTGAGCACCTTTTCGTGCTGCCTGGAAAGGCGAGCCAGCTTGCGCGTCGTCTCGTTGGCGTCCGGGGGCAGATGGCCGGCCACCGCCCTGAGATGGGTGATTGCCTCGTCAAGCTCTTTTGCGATTGAATCAATTTTTTCCAGCTGGCGAATCAGGTACGGATCATAGCCCAGGTAAATGCGCGTGGGTATGCCCGCGCGGTTGCCCAGCTGCGCGCCAACATAGACGCTGCCAAGGCAGTTGACTGTGGAGCCGTACATCTGGCCGCGCACAACCATGTTCGCTCCGGCATAGACAGTGGAATAAAGGCAGTATTTTTCAATCGCCATGTTCTGATGCGCGCGGGCTTCCGCCTTTTCGACAAAGGGGGTCAGCAGCTTGCCGCCCGCGTCAAGCAGGCAGTGCTTGCTGGAGCCGCCGCGGCAGCCGCCTTCGACCATCAGGTCGCGCCTGGCGCGGGCTATGCCGCCTTCCACCATGCCCATGATGCGCACATTGTCGCCCTGGACGGAAAAGCCGGAGCGCACCGAGCCGTGCACGCAAATATCGCCGACAAAAAAGATATTGCCAGTGCGGAAGCTGACATCCTGGCGGACATTGAGCAGTTTTTTGACTGTTATCTTGCCATCGTTATAAAAAACGTAGCCTTTGGAGCCGGCGACAAGATACTGTGGATATTTGGGATCAATGAAAGTGTTGGCGCCAGCCGGCAACGTGTCTCCCGCCTGGAACCAGCGCTTGTCCGCATCGCCGGGCGCCTTGTCCGCTGGCATGATCTCTGCCAGAATCTGGCCGGCGATTACATTCTGGGCATAGCCCAGGCTATAGACATCCGCCCCTTCATCCTGGCCCAGGCCGCCGCCTGGCTTGGCGCGCTGGTGATCAAAATCCGGATTGAAGTAATGGCGCAGGTAGTATGGCATTGCTCAACTCCGCTCCGGTCTTCGCTGCGGCTGAATGAAAAAGCCCTTTAGCTCCTCCTCGCTTTCGCAGGAGGCGAAAAAGCCCTCGATTTCAGCTTTTTTGAGAAGATTGGCAATATGATCCGGAATCTGCATCAGCACCAG
>JAAUYW010000115.1 GCA_014804915.1 Desulfovibrio sp.
CATTTGACTGGAGGCTGTCTGCCAGGTTAGTATGCCGCATGGATAATGAAATGAGCGTTACTATTTATGGGGTGCGTGAAAGCGACTATGATGCCTGGTTCAAGGCCAAGGTGGAAGAGGGTCTTGAAGATGCGCGGCAGGGAAGATTTGCCTCCAGAGAAGAAGTGGAACGCAGGGCAAAGGCCCGTCGCCATTGGTTACTGCTGCAGATAGCAAAACAGAAATGAAATCCGTATGGGTTGATTCAGCCCTCGACGATTTGGACTCGGCAATCATTTGGCTCAGTGATTATGATCTCAATGCTGCCTTGAAACTGGATGATGAGGTTGCGCAGCTTGTAAAATTACTTGAGCAGTTCCCTTTTTCTGGCAGGCCAGGCAGGGTCGATGGAACCAGAGAAGCCATTGCAGGAAATTATGTGCTTGTGTACAGGGTAACTGAGGCTCAATTGGAAATTTTGCGCTTTATACACGGTGCCATGCAATATCCCCCTGATCCTTCAGATTAGCAATCCACGCAATTCAGCTGCCTGATAAGATAAGCGCAAAAAAACTTCTTCTGGACTAATCGCCTGGAAAGTGGTAAAAATTTTGTACCCACAATTTGGCCTGCGCCCTGGGCGGGCCTTACCAGGACGGTTCAGCCACCATGTTCGCATTAGAGATGCTTGTCGCATATCCAGCTCAAGGGGTAGGAAAAATCGAGGGTATTGATCGCAGGGAAGTGGGTGGCGTTGCCTGCGATTTCTATATTGTGCGCATTCTCGCAAACAACATCACCCTGATGGTGCCGGTGCAGAGCGCGGCTGCGGCAGGCCTCAGGCAGCTTGTCTCCGTAAAAGCTGCGCGGCAGATCATGGACGACCTCTACGGCAGCCTGGAAGAGGCCGTATGCACTGGCCAGAACTGGAATCGCAGGTTTCGCGAATATACCAGGCTTCTGAAAAGCCCGGATCTGCGCGAAGTGGCCAAGGTGCTGCGCGAGCTTTTGCTCATTGGCCGCAGCAAGGATCTCTCTTTTGGCGAGCGCAGATTGCTCGAGCAGGCCATGAATCTCGTAAGCGGCGAATTGTCCGAAGTGCTGGACACCTCCGAATCCGATTTGCGCGAGGATCTGCTGGCCCGCTATGCCCCGCCAATGGCGGAGGCGGATGCAGGCTGACTGCGCTTTTTCAGTTTCTGTCAATTTAATGCTTGCCTAAATCGAGCGGATTCTCTAATTTGTAGCCGCCCCGTTTTTATTGTCCACGGAGCCTCCAGCCAGTTTATGCGTCAAATTTAAATACCGATTCTCAATTTAGGGTTTGTCTCTGTTCATTTTTTCTTCCAGACAATGGATTCACGGAATATGCGTAAAAAGAAATCTGGCCCAGGCCTGCTCACTGATAGCGTATTAAGCCTTACTGATCTGAAAACCAGAAGCATGCAGGATTTAATGGATCTTGCCGAGCAGTATGAAATCGAAAACGCAAGCTCCATGCGCAAGGGCGAGCTTATCTTCGCACTGTTATCCGCATGCTCAATTCAGAATGGCGTGATAATAGGCGATGGCGTGCTCGAGATTTTGCCTGACGGCTTTGGATTTTTGCGCTCGCCGCTTTCAAGCTACATGCCAGGTCCGGATGACATTTACGTATCCCCTTCGCAAATCCGCAGGTTCTCCCTGCGCAAGGGAGACGTAGTTTCAGGCCAGATCCGGCCGCCAAAAGAGGGCGAACGCTATTTCGCTCTCCTGAAAGTAAACGAAATCGGCTTTGAGCCGCCGGAAAACGCGAAAAATCTCGTTCTTTTTGACAATCTCACGCCTGTATATCCGGATTCGCAGCTCGTCATGGAAAATGGCGACAAGAATCTCTCCAACCGCGTAATTGACCTGATGGCGCCAATTGGCTGCGGCCAGCGCGGGCTGATTGTCGCGCCGCCGCGCACTGGCAAGACGATCCTGCTGCAGTCGCTTGCCAATGCAATCACTGCCAACAATCCTGACGTCTATCTGATCATCCTGCTGATAGACGAGCGGCCCGAAGAAGTGACGGATATGGAGCGCACAGTCAAGCAGGCCGAGGTGATCAGCTCCACTTTTGACGAGCCGCCGCAGCGCCATGTCCAGGTTTGCGAAATGGTGCTGGAAAAAGCCAAGCGGCTTGTGGAGCGCAAGCGCGACGTCGTCATTCTGCTGGATTCAATCACGCGTCTTGGCCGCGCCTACAACGCTGTCACGCCTTCTTCCGGGCGCGTGCTCTCCGGCGGCCTGGACGCAAACGCGCTGCAGCGCCCAAAGCGCTTTTTTGGAGCTGCCAGAAATGTGGAAGAGGGCGGCAGCCTGACCATCATCGCCACCGCCCTGATTGATACGGGCTCGCGCATGGATGAAGTGATTTTCGAGGAGTTCAAGGGCACTGGCAACATGGAGATCTATCTGGATCGCCACCTTTCCGAAAAGCGCGTCTTTCCCGCCATTGACATCAACCGCACAGGCACGCGCAAGGAAGACCTGCTCCTGCCCGAGGATGTTCTCAACCGCGTCTGGATCTTGCGCAAGATCCTGGCTCCCATGGCCGCAATTGACAGCATGGAATTTCTGCTCGATAAAATGCGGCCATTCAAGTCTAATGAGGAATTTCTCAGGGGCATGGGCAAATAGCCGCAGAAAGCCCGATCCCGTTGAAAGCGATCATCCTGGACGGCCAGCGCCCAGGATGGAATTTGGCCTATGTCTGGCGAGCTAGAGCGCTTTCCTTATTGCCTCCAGCACTGGCGCGTAATCCGGCTGCTGCGTGATCTCCGGCACAAGCTGGCAATAGGTCAGAATGCCATTTTTATCTATCACAAACACAGCGCGCGCCAGCAGTTTCAGCTCCTGAATCAGCACGCCGTAATGGCGGCCAAAATCGTGCTCCTTGTAGTCTGACAACGTTACGATATTCTTTATGCCGGCCGTGCCGCACCAGCGCGCCTGGGCAAAGGGCGTGTCGCAGCTGACAACCGCGATCCTGACCTGGTCGGACAGCTTGCTGGCCTCGTCATTGAAATGCCTGCCCTCAAGATCGCACACCGGCGTGTCTATGGATGGCACTGAAGCGAGCACCAGCACGTTGCCCAGATAGTCGCGCAGCCTTTTTTCGGAAAGGTCGGTCGCTGTAAGCGTGAAAGAGGGCGCCTGGGTATTCAGTACTGGCAGCTCGCCTTCCAGATGCAATGGCTTGCCTTCAAATGTAACTGTTCTCACTGTTTGCTCCTTGGGCCTCAATTGGGAGGGAAAAAAGCGCCGGCCCTGGCAGGGGCAGGCTTTCGGGCAAGCATTGCCCTGAACGCGGCCTTTGTCAAGCTGACATATCCGCGTATATTGGAAAAAAAAAGGGGGCCTTGCGGCCCCCGAACCGGCTGATCGGAGTTTATGCTAGAAAGTTCCGGTTGAAGCCACTCCGACGAGCATGGTGCAGATGATGCCCACAACTATGCCATAGAGCAGGAAAGGCCAGAAGGTCTTGCGCATCACTTCGCCTTCGCGGCCGGAGAGGCCGACGACTGCGCAGGCGGCCACGATATTGTGGATGCAGATCATGTTGCCCATTGCGCCGCCCACTGTCTGCGCGCCTTCAATGATGGTGCGCGGCAGGTCCAGCATTCCGGCCATGCCCCACTGGAATTCGGCGAACATGAGGTCTGAAATGGTTGCCGAGCCGGTGATGAAGGCGCCAAGACCGCCGACAAACGCGGCCAGGAAAGGCCAGATCTGGCCGGCGGCATTACCCACTGTGGTAGCCAGCGCCATTGGCATGGAGGGCAGGGTGGCTGCGAGCGTGGTCGGATCGCCAGTAACAGCGGCCAGAGCCGGGCCGTTGACTGCGGAGCCGCGGAAGATCGCCACAAGGGCCACTGCGAAGAAAAGGGCGATTGTGGGCGATTTCATTTTCGCGAAGCTGATGGACCAGGCTTCCTTGACTGCCTGGCTGCTCATCTTGTGCATTGGAATGGTCAGCAAGGCGACAAAAATGAAGAATGTGCCTGGCAGATAGAGATAGGTAATGCCTTCGCTGATGTCCTTGAAGCCGAGGATATTGGAATAGGTGATTTTCTGGGCGGTCATCCAGCCCTTGATGCCGAGCTCCGGAATACGGGAAATGACGAGCAGGACGCAGATTATGACATAGGGCATCCAGGCCATAAGCTGGCTCATTCTCGCCTGGAACTTCGTATTGATAATCTTGCTGTCAGTTCCGGACCATTCGGCAGGCCATTTGGAAGGGTCGCCAAAGCCCCATTCATCCCTTGGCACGCAAATGCCCATTTTCGCGCCCCAGACGACAACGCCAAGGCCGATAAGGCCGCCGAGCATTGAGGGAAATTCCGGGCCAAGCGCCCAGGCGCAGAAGAAATAGGGAATCAGGAAGCAGGTGGCTGCGAAAATGCAGAATTTCCAGGCGCGCAGGCCGGGAGCCCAGGATCTTTCGGGTCCCCAGAAGCGGCTCATGAAGCCAAGCATGAAAATCATGATGATGTAGGCCATGGGTCCATGCATCAGGGTAGCCCATTCGCCAGTTATTTTTGCAAAGCCGTCAAAACCGGCAAAGCCTATGGACTGTCCGGCAGAGGCAGCGGCTGCGGCCGCGGAGTCCACGTCGCTCTTGAGCAGGCCAAAGCCGACGAGAATCGGCGTGCCAACCGCGCCGAATGAAACTGGCACCGAGTTGAACACAAGGCAGACGACGGCTGCGGCCATTGCGGGAAAGCCAAGGCCGAGCAGCAGGGGCGCCGCAAGGGCGGCTGGCGTGCCGAAGCCGGCTGCCCCTTCAATGAAGGCAGCGAACAGGAAGCCGATTATGATTGCCTGCACGCGCTTGTCCGGGCTGACATTCTGCATTCCATACTGGATGGTTTCCATGCCGCCGCTTTTCTCAAGCGTGTAAAGAATCAGAATGGCGCCAAAAACGATAATCAGGACGCCGATGGCGATTATGACGCCCTGGATGGAAAGCGCGGCCAGGCGCAGGATGGGCAGATCCCAGCCATAGATGCCGGCCACAACGCAAGTGGCCCAGGCAAAGGGCATTGCGCGCGTCGCAGGCCAGCGCATGCCAACCATCAGCACAAGCGCCACCACAATGGGAATAATTGCAAGCAATGCCAAAAAAGCGACCGACATCTAAAACCTCCCGAACCTTTTTTGGCGG
>JAAUYW010000116.1 GCA_014804915.1 Desulfovibrio sp.
ATGGCCCACCCGGCTGAAAAGATAATCCACGATTCACGCGTTTACTGGAACACGCGTGACCTGGTCTATACCGCAGGCGGACTGCCCCAGATAAGCCGCAGCGGCCATGCGTTCATGAAAGAAACATTGCGCAGGGAAAACGCACTTTACGGGGCGGAAATGAGCGGTCATCACTTTTATCGCGATTTTGCCTATTCTGATTCTGGCATATTGACAATGCTGCTCGTTCTTGCCTTGCTTCTCCGTTCTGGCCAGACCCTGGCCGAGCTCGTTGAAGCTGGAGAATCAGCCTATCCCTGCAGCGGCGAAGTGAATTTTCGCGTTGACAATGCAGGACGCGTTCTGGATGCAGTGTGGGAAAAATACCGGCGCGAAGCCCTGGCAATGGATCGCCTGGATGGGATCAATATCGAATACCCTGGCTGGAGATTCAATTTGCGGGCTTCAAATACAGAGCAATTGTTACGTCTGAATATTGAATCGCGCGGCGATGCCAAGCTGATTAAAAAGAAGCTGGCCGAGCTTTCGCGGTTTATCGCAAACGCCTGAGCCGCCGCAAGACGTTTCTGCAAAACTGCAGCGGCGCTCGCTGCCAGGCAGGCAGCCATATTCGCTCAGGCGAAAAGTAAAGCGCTATCAAAATCAGAAAACGTCCGGGCAACGATTCGGCGCGGCGCTGATAGGCCGCAGCGCCTGCCGGGTCCGGCTCGCGGTTCAAGAGCGCCGAATATGCCTCTTTTAAAAATTGCTCCCCTTTTATTGGCAAAATGGCGAGCACCTGACGGAAATTGACACGATACGGCATTTTTTCGCCTGCTTCGCGATATACCGCTGCCATAAATATATCAGGATCGAATTTTTTCATTTTAATTCAGGCTCAAAGTGACGGAAAGCTTTGCTACTCCGCAAAAACTGTAGTCAGGGTCTTCCAGAACTTCAAACTCGGCCGCTGAATCCCACCAGTGAAAGCAGTTTTGCAAATGCGTATCGCCAGTATGGGCTGCAAGGTTTATGGAGTAGGCTCCTGGCCCTAAATTAAGAGCATCTATCCTGAAACAGCCAGCGCCGTTCGCATGAATATCTTTTACACTCTTTAGACGGTAGCCGTTTATGCCAAAGATATCCTGGCCAAAGCGGTCACGAATTGTAATGCCGAAAGTCACCTGCCTTGCAGGCCTGTGGCAGGCCCATTTAAAAGCCACAGTCATGGGACTGCCGCTGTTGAACGCCCTTGCGGGCTTGCCATTCTCGCTCAGCAGCCTGACTGAGGTGAAGCTGATATCGCCATTGCCATAGCCGGTCGCTGTTGTAGCGCCGCTGGCTCCTTTTGCTGCGAGGAGTTCATAGAAGCCATTGGCAGCTTCTTCAGGATCACCAAGAAAGCGGATTTTACCCTGATCCAGAAGCATGGCCCGATCACATATGCGCTTGACAGCATTGAGATCATGCGAAACAAAAAGGATGCTGCCGCCAGATTTCCTGAACATTTCCAGGCGCTCAAAGCATTTTTGCTGAAAGCGCACATCGCCTACTGAAAGCGCCTCGTCTATGATGAAACACTGGGGATCGGCATGAACAGCTATGGCGAAACCCAGCCGCATCATCATCCCTGAAGAATAAGTTTTTAGAGGCGCATCAATGAATTTATCCAGTTCCGCGAAATCGATAATGGCTTGCTCTCTTTCCGTAAGCTCCTTTTTTGTTAAATCAAGATAAACGCCATTGAGATAAATATTTTTTCTGCCCGAGAGCTGCTGGTTGAAGCCTGTGCCCAGCTCCAGCAGCCCAGCGATGCGGCCATTTCTCGTTATTGTTCCCGCATCAGGCTCGAGAATGCCAGCGATGAGCTTGAGCAGGGTTGACTTGCCTGATCCGTTTTCGCCGATAATGCCCAAAGTTTCCCCTTTAGCGAGGAAAAATGAAATATTGTCCAATGCCGTAAAGACGCGGTGCTTCTTCGCCCTGCAAAGGATTTCCGCAATTCTGTCGCGCGAACGCTGAAAAAGCTTGAAAGTCTTGGCAAGGCCCTGAACCTGAAGCGCCGGTTTAGAGCACATCAAGAATATCCTTGCGCCAGCCATGCATGGTCCAGCAACCAAGGACCAGGACACAATGCGCGACAACAAGCGCGTAAATGACCGCAAACAGGCCCGGGAGGGGAGTGGAAACAAAGCAGTGCTGAAAAATGGAGGTTATGTCTGTCATCGGGTTTATCCAGAGGAAGCCAGCCAGCCAGTCAGGCAGAATAGTGGGCAGATAGACTATGGGCGTGAACCAGAACGCCATTTGCAGGCATACGCCAGTTATTTCACTTGTATCGCGAATAAACACGGTTGCGCAGGCCAAAAAGGAGCCAAACCCAAAAGCGAGTATGAGCTGCGTATAAATTGCAAGCGCCAGTAAAGCCATTTTTGCGGGTGATGGCAGCCAGCCAGTAAAAAGATCAGCCAGTACCAGCAGGATGAGGCCAGCGCAGAAAGGCATAAGCTCGGTAGCGCACACAACTGCCGGGAAAAGTGGCAAATTCACTTTCACTTTCCGGATAATGCCGCTTTTATCAATCAGGCAGCGCGAGCAGCGGGCAACTGAAGTTGCAAAGAAGGTCCAGGAAAGCAGCCCGGAGGCAATATAAAAGCCGTATGAATAGATCTGGCCGTGCATTCCCAGGCGTCCGCCCATTAGTTTACCGAAAATAACCATGTAAATGAACAATTGAATCAGTGGCCAGATAAATACCCAGAGGGTTCCCAGCAGGGAGCCTGCGAAACGTTCCTGCAAATCCTGATAGCACAGCGAGAGCAGTTTTGAAAGCCAAGTCATGCCAGGCTCTTGAAAACATCCAGGTGTTTTTGGGCGGATCTGGTCCAGGAATATCGGGCCGCCAGCTCGGGAGCTTTTTGTTCCAGTTGATTACGTAGCTGCGTATTTTCAAGCAGTTCGCGCATTTTTAAAGCCATGTCATTGATATCATCAGCCCGGGCATGCAGTGCGGCGCCAGCTGAAAACTCCACAAGCGCCGAAGCCTGGGAAGTCAGGACTGCGCGTCCGCAGGCCATTGCCTCCAGCGCAGGCAAGCCAAAGCCCTCATACCATGAAGGATAGGCGAACAGGGAGGCAGCCGAATAGAACGCAGGCAGATCCGAGCGCGGCACATATCCTAAAAGCCTCGTATAGGAAGCATTCAGGCGAATCAGCCTCATTATCTCTTCATTATTCCAGCCTTGGGAGCCAATAAGCAAAAGAGGATACGCGCGTCTGAGCGCTTCGGGCAGCGCCGCGTGCGCATGGATCAGGTTTGCAAGATTCTTGCGTGGTTCAAGCGCGCCTACATACAGGATAAACTGTGGCGGCAAGCCATAACGTTTACGCAATTCCTGCTGGACGCTGACAGATCTGGGATAAAAATGGGAGTGATCAACGCCATTGGGAATTGCGGTTATCCGGCCAGGATCAATTCCGAACATATTGATTCCTTCCTGGCGGATTGTTTCGGAAGGGGTAATGACATGATCCGCCTGCGCTACAGAACGCCAGAAAAATTTCTCCATGTAGCGCACCCGTTCGACAGGATGCCATTGCGGATAGCGGAAGCATGAAAAATCATGCGCGGTGATGACTTTGCGTTCCGCATGCAATGTAGGCAAAAGCACAAAATTGGGCTCAAAATAACAATCCCAGGACTGCGGGAACAGGGCGTTTGCCAGAACATTGACGCCATGCAAGACCTTGATACAGATTTTGCGCCCGAAGCTTATTTTTTTTGCCAGGCCTTTAAGGCTGCCTAGCCAGGAGCCGTATTGCCCATCAGCAGGGCGGATAAGTTTTTTGCTGGGATAACCGTAAAAAAGCGTCAGCTCGATATTATCGGTCTGGCAGCCGCTGGCAATCTGGCGCGTATAAGTGCCGATGCCGCTTTCTTCGCCCAGTAAAGAGATGGTATTGATCAATAACCGCATGCCAGCTGTTCAGCCCCTGTCTTCTCCGGCGTTCTTCGCGGAACACGCCGGCTGCGTCAAAATCTCTTTTATCGCGGGCGCAAGGGGCGCAAGCGCCTTTTCCCAAAGATGAGCCTGGATAAACCTGGCGCGGATTTCCTCCAGACTGTCTCTTTCGCGGGGCATCGCCAGAAGCCTTCTGATAACGGAGGGAAAAGACTCCAGCTCGCAGATCTGCACTGCGGGCTCAAGATTTGCAGGCAGGCCGCGCATTCCGAAAGGCGTTGAAATCAGGGGCAAGCCGAAGGCAATATATTCAAGAGATTTAAGATTTACGCCAGATCCGGAAGTAACCGGATTAATAGCCATGTCCGAAGCCTGCAGCAAAATATTTTTTGCTTTCTCGGAAATCTTGCCCAGCGCATGGACATTGACAGGAAGACTGCCTGTGTGAAATACGGGAGCCTCGCATACAGACCCTGCAATCAGAAACTGCGCTTCAGGCACCTGCCGGGCCATTTCCAGGATTGCAGCAGCCGCTTCAATATTGGGCCCATGATAACTGCCTACAAAAAGAATTAGCTTTGCCTGGGCGTAGGGCAAACGTTTGCGCAACGCAGTTTTGGACAGAGTCAGATCCGGCGCTTCGCAGCCATGAGGCAAGAGCTGAGGACTAACAGAAAGCTTGTAAAGCTCCTGCAACCTTGCGGCATCGGCCCCGGAACAGGCGCAAACCAGGCGAGCCTGCTTACATACTGCCTGCTCAACGGCTCTGGTGTCAGCCAGCTCTGCAGAGTCTCCAAACTGATGCGCCTTTATATCTATTTCAACATTATAAGCGTCATATATCAATGTGGCATTTGGCAGGCACATTTTTACTACAGGATAAAGCCAGGGATGGCCAAGAATTACTGCTTCAGCCTGGGCGCCTTCCTGTTTAATGAATGCCGCCAGCTGCTCATCCTGCCCAGCATGGCGCATCATTGCGATATCGCCCGCGCTTTCGCCTGTTGCCGCTTTTATTCTCTCTGCTTCCGCCCGAATTTCCCTGGACCAGGGTACGGATATTTCATGAAAACGTGGGCCATGGGCAATAGTTTCAATATTTTGCTGACCATATCTGCCATAGCAGACAAGCCGGATCTCGAAATCGGATTCCAGCTGTTTGCAAAAATGATAAAGTCTGCGATTGCCGCCTTCGCCGCTCCTGTCAGCGCGAAAAGGCGCGACTGCCAAAAGCGCTGGAAACTGCTTACGCTGGCAATGATTTGCATATTCAAGCAGTCCCAGGGCGGTTTGGCGCCAGTTTATATTGGCAACGCTGGCTCGCGCCCGCAGCCCCATTGTTTCGGCTGTATCCGGATTTTCCGCCAGCCTCAGCATCGCCCTGGCAATGGCCTGAGGCGCAGGATCGGTAATCAGCCCGGTTTTCTCATGCTCGACAAACTCACAGACTCCCCCTGAATCTCTTGTAGTTATCACTGGCTTGCCGGATTTCATGGCTTCTATTGTAATCAGCCCGTAATCTTCTTCATAGGGAACAAAAGGCACAGCTATGGCAGAAGCATAAAGGGCAGACAGCTCCGCATCAGCCACATGGCCAAGAAAATGGATTCTGCTGTCAGCTTCAGCCAGCTTGCGCAATCTCTCCAGTTCGCTGCCCGTGCCGGCAATTTTCAGGGGAATATCGAGGGGAAAATGCGCCATCGCCTCAACCAGCAAATAAATCCTCTTTTCAGGGCTCATTCTGCTGGCAGTGAAAAAGTATTTTCCAGGCGCGCAATCAAACCCGCCGAGATCTGATGGCGGCGGTACAATCCTGATTTCAGCGTCTGCGGGAAAATAGTCAGCGCGCCGCGCCACAGTGCCAGAGATGGCAAGCCAGCCCCTGATGGCGCGAGAATTCAGGGCAATCCGATCCAGAAAGTGGACTACGAGCCTGGCAAGCGGCCCGGGGATATTGAAAAGCTGAAAGGGCAGCGTACGGTCATTGAGCGCGCGCCGCGTGAGTTCAAAAAGAGGCTCAAGCGCTCCCCGATCCGGATCTGGCGTAGCCAGCAGGCTCAAAAGCTCAGTCAAATGTCCGCCAGGATTCGGAACGTCCAGGGGTTGCCCAGATCTGGGGTATAAATCATAAACTCCGCGCAAGCGATGGAGCATATAGCAGAAATGCTGTGGATGCGAGACAATCCAGGCCGGATATTTGGAAGTAACAAGCATGTCGAAATGGTTCAGGTTTAATTTGCTGAACATCTCGTAGGAATTTACAAGTTCGGCAAAAGTGGATTCCGGAGTAGGCAATTTAATAAGCTCAACCAGGGCGCCGGAATTGGCAGCCAGGGCATTCCTCAGCCCCCACCAGAATTTTTCTGCGCCGCCGCTTTGAAAGGGGACTGGCGATGGCGCAAGAATGGCAATTGATCCTGGAGTTAGCATTAGCGTTCGCGCTCCAGGCTGGAGAGCCCAGTTTGCGTATAAAAAGGGGAGTCCGGAATAAGCGCCATGTCAGAGGAATATAAAATTTTCCCGATAATGCCCCCAGCCAGGATATGGCCCGCCTGATCATAAATGGCAGCTATTTGCCCTGGGGCGGTTGAAAAGCAGGGCATCTTTAGCCATATCTTAACTTTGCCGCCAGAAAAATCAATATTCGCCTCCAGAAGCGGCTGCCTGTAACGCAGCCGCGCAAAAAGCGGGACAGCCCAGTTTTCCGGATCAATGA
Organism: Desulfovibrio sp.; assembly: GCA_014804915.1. Taxonomy (GTDB): domain Bacteria; phylum Desulfobacterota; class Desulfovibrionia; order Desulfovibrionales; family Desulfovibrionaceae; genus Desulfovibrio. Next base: position 6,658 of record JAAUYW010000116.1, read on the forward strand.
AAAAATTCAGCTCTTCCAGCTCTACCCCCCATATTTCAAGCATTCGCCTGGGCGAAACAACCAGGGCATTCGTTTGGACATCAAGCTCGCGCACATAAAGCGGCTCCCGCCAGGACAGCCCAAGCCCTCTTCTTTGCCCTGCAGTATAATTGCCCAGCCCATTGTGCCTGCCAATTTCCGGCAAATTTTCAAGAGGGACATCTCCATCTTTTTCTGTGCGCAATAAAACCGGGCCCGGGCGTCCCTGAAAACGGCATCCCCTTCTGGGATACCGTGCCAGGAAGCAGATATCCTGGCTTTCAGAGGGATGCAAAGGGGTAATGCCCCCCGCGGCCACTTTCTGCCTGGTTTGTGATTTTGTCTGCCCTTCTAGCGGAAACAGGACGGATTTGAGATTCTCCGCATTGACGAGCGCCAGAAAATAGGCCTGATCCTTTTCCGTATCCAGGCATTGCCCAAGCATGGGAGTTTCGTAACGTGAATTATCAAGGGCGGCGTAATGGCCAGTCGCAAATTTGTCCGCGCCTTGCGCAAGCGCGAATTCAAGCAGATAGCCAAATTTTATTGCGCGATTGCAGAGCGCGCACGGATTGGGAGTGCGTCCTTTGGCGTATTCCTTTTCAAAATATTCAATTACCGCTTGCCGGAATTGGCTGCGCAGGTCTGCGACTACAAACTCTGCGCCAGCTTTTTGGCAGGTCTGGGACAGCTCTGGCGGAATTTCAGCATTGGCCAGAAAAAGACCGTGAACTGCTAGCACATCATGGCCTGCCTGCCGGAGACTTAAAAGCGCGCCCAGGCTGTCCACGCCGCCGCTGACAGCAATGGCGATCTTTGCCATTGCCTAAAGAATTTGATTCAGGAATTGGCGAAGGCGGGGATGCCTTGGAGACGTGAACAGGGTTTCTGGCGCCCCGGCTTCCACAATCTGGCCCTGATCCATAAAAATAAGCCTGTCTGCGACTGTGCGAGCAAAGCCCATCTCATGGGTTACACAAATCATGGTCATGCCTTCTTCGGCAAGCGTTACCATTACATCCAGAACTTCGCCCACCATTTCAGGATCAAGCGCCGATGTGGGCTCATCAAAAAGCATGATGGATGGTTGCATGGCCAGCGCCCGCGCGATTGCGACGCGCTGCTGCTGTCCGCCGGAGAGCATGGCAGGATAGACATTGGCCTTTTCGCTGATGCCCACTTTTTTCAGCAGGGCCAAGGCGCGCGCCTCCGCCTCCTCCACGCGCAGATGCAAAAGCCGCATGGGCGCCATGGTCAAATTCTGGAGCACGGTCTTGTGGGGAAAAAGGTTGAATTGCTGAAAAACCATCCCCAGATTGCGGCGAATGAGATTGATATTTTTGGTCGGATCATTGATGTTCTCGCCACGAACCAGAATTTCGCCCTTGTCAATCTCCTCCAGCCTGTTTATCGAGCGCAGCAGGGTTGACTTGCCTGAACCAGAAGGGCCGATGATCACGAGCCTCTCCCGCGCTGTCACATCAAGGGAGACATCCTGAAGCGCAGGCAGCTGGCCAAAATATTTCCAGACATGCGAAATGCGGATTATGGGGTCCTGACTTTCCGGGACAGCCTTTGCGGGATTGGCTTGCGCCTGCCCGACAGTTTCTTTATTCTCTGTCATATCCAAGACATAAAGCGATTGCAAATCCCCTGTCAAGCCGCATTAATTTTTTTGCGATATTGATTGCGTAAAACCGGCTGTAGGATTATAAATCCAGATTATAATAGTTGGCTTTGGCATTGCCTGCCTTTTACCATACCCCGGAAGCGCCATGAAAAAAACAACGCGCATTTATCTGCTTGCATTTGGATTGCTCGCAGCCGGCCTGGGCTATCTGTTTGTGTCCGGACTTGGCGAAAACAGCGTCTATTTTCTCAATGTCTCGGAAGCCATGGCTGCCGAGCCTGACAAACTCCGCCAGGCCAGACTTTTCGGCCTCGTGTCCCCGGCCGATCTCAGTCACTCCACAGGCTCGCTTGCCTTCAGGCTGGTGGACAAGGATGATTCCTCCCTGCGCATTCCTGTCGTCTACACCGGCATAGTGCCGGATGCCTTCAAGCCAGGCGCAGAAGTAATTGTGGAAGGGGGAATGAATTCGGAAGGTCATTTCAGGGCCAAAGCATTGATGACCAAGTGTCCTTCGAAGTACCAGAAAGAAAATCGCTCCTGATTAATGGCCGTTTTTTCCTATATTTGCCTTTTGACGGCCTTTCTGGCGTCCCTTGGGGGAGGTTGCGCGGCGCTGCTGCAACTGTGGGAAAACCGTAAAACCTGCTCCGCTATTGTCCAGAAAGCGCACTGGCTGGTTACCTTTTGCCTGCTGGCCGCCTCTGCCGGCCTTTTGCATGTCCTGTTCTGGCAGGATTATGGCGTTGAATATGTGGCAGCCTATACGGATCGCCTGCTGCCCATATTTTACAGGCTCACTGCTTTCTGGGCCGGCCAGCCTGGCTCGATGCTCTTCTGGGCGCTGGTTACCGCCATTGCCGGCAGCTGCTTCGCTCCGCTTTGCGGCCGCCAGGCGCCAGCAACGCGCTTGTGGTACTGGTCTTTCTTTTATGCGATAATGACTTTTTTCTGCCTCATCCTCACAGGCTGGAGCAATCCATTCCTTATGCTTGCGCCTGCTCCCCTGGATGGCCAGGGTCTCAATCCCCTGCTCCAAAATCCGGGCATGATCTTCCATCCTCCCCTGCTGCTTATGGGCTATGCAGGATTCATCGTTCCGGCCTGCCTTGGCCTGGCCCAGTTACTGGCGCCTGATGCCAGCAATCCTGTCTGGTATCGCCAAAGCCGCCCTTTCTGGCTCCTCTCCTGGATTTTTCTTACAGCCGGCATCATCCTGGGAGCCTGGTGGGCCTATATGGAACTCGGCTGGGGCGGCTATTGGGGCTGGGATCCAGTTGAAAATTCCTCGCTGCTCCCCTGGCTGCTTGCTACCGCCGCAATTCACGTCCTGGCCATCAGCCGCCATTCCGGCAAGCTGAACCGCGCCGCAGTCACACTCATGGCCCTGGCCGTAGCCAGCGCCTTTTTTGCCACTTATCTTACCCGCAGTGGCGTAATCCAGTCTGTGCACGCCTTTGGCGATGGCGGTGTGGGCACGCCCCTTCTGCTCTTCATTCTCGCGTTTCTTCTTGTAGCCCTGACTGTGCCGCTCCTGGCCCCTGCCTCCGGCCAGGAGCTTGCCGCTCCGCTCAGCCGTGAAGGCGCATTAATTCTCACGGCCTGGATTCTTCTTGCTCTCACCGCAATAATCTCGCTGGCAACCATGTGGCCAGTGCTAAGCAGACTCTGGACAACTACTGCCCAGGGTCTTGACCCGTCTTTTTACAATCGGGTCTGTCTGCCGCTCGGCGTTTTTTTGCCCTGCCTGCTCGCCATTTGCATGGCTCTTGGGTGGCAACGCGGCCTGAAAAACCATATTCTGCCCATTGTGGCTCTATGCGCCTTTGTCCTCGCATTTTGCGCATTCTGGGTTCTGGGCTACCATAAGCCCCTTGCCCTTGTGGCCGCTTCCGCTGCCCTGGCGGCGCTCTGCGCGATGCTTGCAAAAGCAGCAGACAGGCGGCTATTCCATAATAAAACCAGACTGGCGGCCCTGGGCGCGCATCTGGGTTTTGCCATCCTCTGCCTGGGCGTGGCATTTTCCGGCGCCTACACGGTCAAGAAGGAAATGCTGCTCGCGCCTGGGCAGAGCGATGCAATAAGCGGCTGTGTGATTACCCTGAACTCCATTGAAGAAGGCGAGCGTCCAGGCTACAACTTCCTGCAAGCCAATTTGAGCGCTGTCAAGGATCACAAATCTCTGGGCCTCCTTAAACCAGAGAGACGCATTTACGCAAAATTCGGCGATATGCAGTTTTCGGAAGTGGACGTCCTTTCCGGCCTTGGCCGCGATGTTTACGCATCGCTTCTGGGCATGGATGAAGAGCATCGCGTGCTTGTGGAAATCTCACTGGAACCGCTGGTCAACTGGATCTGGATTGGGGGCAGCCTCATGTGCCTTCTGCCGCTATTGGGCCTTGGCGGGCGCAAATCTTCTTGATCATGCCACAGACTGCCGTGCTTACGCTGCAGGGCGTCGCCAAGTTTTATGGCGACAAACTGATTTTTCGCAACCTGAATTTTTCAGCCATGCCCGGGCGTCTTTACCTCATCCTCGGTTCCAATGGCTCCGGAAAAAGCACGTTGCTGCGCATAATGGCAGGTCTTGCAAAACCAGAAGCAGGACTCGTCAACAAGGCTGCCGGCTTGCGCATTTCCTATCTTGGACACGCGACTTTTCTGTACAACCATCTTACCGCAATGCAAAATCTTCGGTTCTGGAGTCGCGCCCAGGGGCTTGGGCTTGGGGATGCCGAACTTTCAAGACTGCTCGAGAAAGTGGAGCTGGGGGCATACGCGCATGAAAAAGCCCGCATATTCTCACGCGGCATGGCGCAGCGCCTAAATTTTGCCCGCTGCCTTTTGCAACGTCCCCGGCTGCTGTTGCTCGATGAGCCATTCACTGGCCTGGATAGCCGCAGCCAGGCATTACTGGCCAGCGAGCTTGCCGCTCTCAAGCAGGACGACACCTGTATTATGCTCGTCAGCCATGCCCCGCAAGCTGACGGAAAGCTCGCCGACCATATTTACACAATTTCCGAACGGCAGCTTCAGGAAAAAATGCCATGTTGAAACTGGCTACGGCCGTCGCCCAAAAAGACTTGCTCACCATGCTTGCCAGCGCTGGCAACTTGATTCAGGCTGTATTGCTGGGGCTGCTCCTGATTTTCATTTTCAGCCTCTCCCTTGCGCCAGGGGAACTCGCGACTCCCCAGGAAGGCGCCACCATTTTCTGGCTTGGATCCGCTTTTTGCCAGATCCTCATATTCAATCAGCTTTACGCGCTTGAAGAAGCCAATTCCAGCCGCCTGGGACTCCTCCTCATTGACGCGCCGCCACAGGCCATCTGGCTTGGCAAGTCCTGCGCGGGCTTTTGCCTTTTGCTTTTTTCGCAACTATTCTTTTTGCCTGGCATAGTTATTTTTCTTGCGCAGGATTTCTCGGGGGAGGCCATTGGCTGGGCTGCGCTGCCTCTGGTCGATGCAGGCATGGCTGTTGCCGGCGGGTTGCTGGGCAGTCTGGCGCATGGCCAGAGTGGCAGGGATACCTTGCTTGCAGTTCTCGTCTTTCCGCTCCTGTTGCCGCTTTTACTGGCAGGCATTGGCCTTTTGGGCGCAGCCCTGGGTGCTCCTGAGAGCGGGCTCCTGAAAAACTGGCTGGGCATTGGCGTTGCTTTTGACGCGATCTTCGCAGCAGCTGGCCTGGGGTTGTTCGGTTTTATCTATCAGGGGGATGAATGATCGCGGCATTTCTGGCGCTGGCCGGAGGCGCCGGGCTTGCATTTTGCCAGTGGCTTGTTTATGCATGGACGCCTGTAGAGGCTACGCTCGGCCCTATCCAGAAAATTTTTTATATGCATCTGCCGCTGGCCCTCTGGGCAATGGCAAGCTTCTTTCTCGTTTTTCTGGGCTCCATACTCTGGCTCTGGCAGCGTAAACCCGCATTTGACTGGCTGGCCGCAGCAGCGGCCGAGCTTGGAGTTCTGTTCAGCGGCCTGACGCTTGTCAGCGGCATGATTTGGGCAAAACGCTCCTGGGGCGTATGGTGGACCTGGGACCCGCGACTGACAACCGC
>JAAUYW010000117.1 GCA_014804915.1 Desulfovibrio sp.
ACATTCGAGCCCTGGATAATGCCATGCAACCCCTGTTCGGCGGAGTTGAGATCATCCACAAACTGGCGCAAGCCGCCTTCAGCGTAAAACCTGTGCGTCTCGCCGGTGCGCTCATCAAGGCATTCAATCCGCAGCCCCTTGTTGAGATAGGCCAGCTCCTCAAAACGTTTTTTCAAAGTCTCGTAGGAAAACTCTACCGTTTCAAAAATTTCTTCATCAGGCTTGAAGTGGACCGAAGTTCCATGTCCAGGCTCATCGCCAATCATGGTTAGCTCATCCTGGGGCACACCTCTCCTGTAATGCTGGCGATAACGGTGCCCATCGCGCCTTACTGTAACTGTAAGCTCCTCCGAAAGGGCATTGACGCAGGAAACGCCCACGCCATGCAGGCCCCCTGACACCTTGTAGCTTGTATTGTCAAATTTTCCCCCAGCATGCAGCTTGGTCATGACAACCTGAACAGCCGGCACGCCTTCCTTGGGATGAATGTCTACAGGAATGCCGCGCCCGTCATCCCGCACAGTAACCGAATTATCCCCGTGCAAGGTAATGGAGACATTACTGCAGAATCCGGCCATTGCCTCATCAATGGAATTATCCACCACCTCATATACCAGATGATGCAGTCCGCGCGCATCCTGGGAGCCTATATACATCGCCGGCCTTTTGCGCACAGCGGCAAGCCCCTCGAGTATGGTGATCGAGGAAGCGTCATAAGCGCCGCTGGCCGGAAACTCTGAAGCCATTCTTCGCTCCTACACAGATTCTTCTTCGTCGTCGTAATACGAGGAAGATGCCATTTTCATTGGCATGATAATTACCACATAGCCCATGTCATCCGGTCCCACTATGCCGCACGGCCCTTCCGCGCCAGTAAATTTCATATTGATCTGCTCGGAATTGAAATGACCCAGGATATCGAGCAGATTTTTGGTTGGAAAAGCTATGCGCTCCAGAGAGCCGTCATATTCTGCTTCAAGATTCTCGCGGGCAGAGCCAAGATCAGATCCCTGCACAGAAAATAAAACCTCGCCCGGTTTCATGTCCATATAAACGCAGCGATCGGCTTCGGTATTAAAAACCTGTAATCTGCCCAGGCATTCCCCAACTGCCTTGCGGCCTACGGAAAGGCGCGTGAGATCAGGAGCATTGAGCTTGTCCATGAACAGGTTGTAATCCGGATAATCGTAAAGGGCTCTGGGCAGCGAAAGCATTTCTGCGCCATCCAGCCTGCGCAGATAAAGACGCTTGTCTGTCAGATTCAGCTCCAGCTCATCAGGCCCAAGCCACTTCTTGATGTCCGCAAGATACTTTTTTTGAATCAAGAGCCCCTCAGGAGGAAGTCTGGAACAAAGATCATCATAGATAAATGAAACGAGAGCGAATTGATGCCCATTCAGTCCGCAAAGATCCAGCCTGCCGTTTTCACGAGGCTTGATGCAGAGGCAGCCCAGAGAATCTTGAAGATCATCATCGCTGATGCAGAATGTGACCCGATCCAGATACTCCTCCAGGACGCTCCCTGTCCAGGCAACAGCCTCACCTTCAGGAAACGGCGAAAAAGCCTGAAACCAGTCCGGATTGCTCATTGCAAGCCGATAATTTCTGCGCCCCTGTTCAAGCCGCAGGGTGGAGCTGTCTTTATCCTGGGAAATATTGATCGGGGTATTTGGCAGCTTGCGCATCAGGTCCACAAACGCGCGCCCCTGGATGCCTGCAAGACCCTCTTCTTCCACCTGGGCAGGATAAATTCCGGTAAATTCAATATTCGCATCAGTTGCCATTATGGACAGGGTATCGCCTTTCGCCTGCAGCCAGATGGAACGCAAATATGCCGCTCCTGCCTTGGCTGGCATGATCGCTGCCGCCTTGATCAGCCCGTCAATTATTTTTTCTTTCTCTACCGTAAGTTTCATCCTGGTTTCTCCCTGTCTGAACGGCGAAAACGGTTTTAACAAAAAATTTTTAAATTAAAAATCTTGTTATATTAATTGGAGCGGAAAGTTTGTTCGTAAATGAGATAACTATTTGTAATCTTGTAACAAGTTAGGAACGGGAAGCCAAATTTGTCCGTACAGACAGCGCTTTTGGCCCAACCTGGCGGTTATTTGCCGTCCCGTGATTACTCCTCTTGCTCAAGTTCTGTCAGCAAGTTGTGCAAAACTTTGTCAGATTGCCGTAATTGTTGAATTTTTTTTATGCCATGCATTACTGTGGCGTGATCCCGACCGCCAAAGATGCGTCCAAGCTCCGGATATGAAAGGCCAAATTTGAGTCTGCAAATATACATTGCCGCCTGGCGGGCTATCACAAATTCCTGGCGTCTGCTTTTGCCGGTTATGTCAGCAGGTCTGATGCCCATTTTGGCAGCCACGCGCAACAGGGATTGTTGCCATGCCGGCTCGCCGGCTTCTGGAGCGGCCAGCTTTTCAAGCATGTTCTCATCAGGAAATTGGTCTTGCAAATTAACATAAAAATTTAACTTTTGCAAAACGCCGGCGATTGAGGGAATGCTGCGGCTATGTCTGGCTATGCCCAGGAGTTGCGTTTTGGAAAGGCGGAGTCCGAGCTCTGCTGCCCTTTTTTCCGCAAAAGTGAGGCGCAGGGTAAAATCAGCTGGATAAAGCTCCATGAACAGGCCTTGTTCCAGGCGATGATGGAGACGGGCGTTGAATATTCCCGTATCGCGGCTGGGCAGGCTCAGCACGATTTTGGCAGGGAAGCTGGAGGAGCTTGCGTAATCAATCAGTATGGCGAGCAATTTCTGCAATGAGACGTGGCCGGCCATATCATGAAGATCATCAAGAATAAGCGCGCGGGTTTCTTGCCAGAACTGTTCCGGCGGCAAATGGGTAGCCAACGCTTCAGCGCGGCAATTCATGATTTCCTTTTGTTTTTCAAAAGCGCGCAACGCAGCCGCGAGCGTCGACAGGAGCCGCGATTTTCCTGAGGCCGGGGCGCCATGAAAGATGACCAGATGCAGGCCTGCTTCCGAAGCCGCGCAGAGTTCTCTGGCGCATTTCAGGGCTGCGAGGTTCCGCGGGCTGCAAAGAAAGCTGTCAAAAGGATCCGGTTCTTCCCTGTCAGGAAACTGGAGGGGGGCGGCTTTTGGGGTTTTGCTGGGGTTATATTGAAAATTGAGTTGTCTGCCAGCGCAAAGGCAGCAGGCTTTTTCAAAATCATTTCGCAAATGCTGATTGAAAAACGGGAAAAAATAGGGATGCGTAAATGCGACCTGGAGTGTGGAGCCACTAAAACTGAACTGCAGGGCCGGCAGTGCGGAGGCCAGATGTGAAAATTCCGGAGCGGCTGCGAGAAAGGGCCCAAGTTTGTCAAAAAGATGAGTGGAGACGTTTTTTGGGGACATTGGAATAGGGGACTGGCTCTCAAAAACTCCTGGGTGGTGAAGGTTTGCGCTATAGGAAATCAGGAGTTGAAGGCAGCCCTAATCTACAGGCGTTCCCTGGGCCCGATATTCATTGAGCTTGTTGCGCAATGTGCGCACGGAGATGCCCAGAAGCTCGGCTGCCTGGGTACGATTGCCGCTGGTCTGTGCAAGGCCTTTTGCGATCATGATGCGTTCCATCTCGTGCAGGGGTATGACCGAGCCGCCGAGCGTTTCTGGCAATGCCGCCAGATCGCCGACTTTCTGGCCGATAATGCTGGCCGGCTCTTCCTCCTGCGCTGGCTCGTCAGCAGCAGCATTGGGATCATCTTCGAAAAGGGGCCAGTCGTCATTTTCCAGTAAAAAATGGGCCGGAGCGATATCCTGTCCATTTGCCAGAAGCACGGCTCTTTCCATGAGATTCTGGAGTTCGCGCACATTGCCGGGAAAGGAATATTCCTTAAGCCAGATTTCCGCTTCCGGCGAGATGCCGACCGTGGGCAATTCATATTCCTTTACATACATGTCAACAAAGAATCTGGCCAGTTCGAGAACATCATTGCCGCGATCGCGCAGGGAAGGGAGGCGCAGGGGAATGACATTGAGACGAAAGTACAAATCCTGGCGGAATTTGCCCTGCTTTACCCAGTCTTCAAGATCGCGGTTTGTGGTGGCGAGAACGCGCACATCAACATCTACGGTTTCGGAGCCGCCGACCCTGTCTATCTCGCCTTCCTGCAGCACGCGCAATAATTTTGCCTGCAACGCCAGATCCATTTCCGAGATTTCATCCAGAAGGATCGTGCCGCCGCTAGCCAGCTCGAATTTGCCCAGTTTGCGGGCGATGGCGCCGGTAAAAGCTCCCTTTTCATGGCCAAACAGTTCGGATTCAAGCAGATGTTCCGGCAATGCGGCGCAATTTACAGCTACAAATGGGCCATTGACGCGCCTGGACTGGGCATGCAGATAACGGGCAAACATTTCCTTGCCTGTGCCTGATTCGCCTGTTATCAGGACTGTCGCCTTGGAAGGAGCGACCTGGCGCGCCAGTTTCATCACTCGCGCTATAGCCGGATTGCGGCCAACTATTTTTGGGCCTGTTGCTGATTTTTCGTATTCCGGCTTGTGGCCGCCAAGAGTGCTTGCCTGCGGAACAGGAATGGCCCGGGCTGGCTCGCGGGTCAGGGACAGAATTTTATCAGCATCAAGTGGCTCAAGCCAGTAATCCCTGGCGCCCAGGGAGAGCAGGCGCTCCGCCTCTTCAGGCGAGCCCTTGTCGGCAACGATTATCACAGGCGGAAAGCCCGGGTTCTGGGAACTGACTGACAGGAGATCCTCAACCCTGAAATCAGGCATTTGTGGCCTGGCAAAAATTATGGCCGGGCTGCCCTTGCGAATCACCTGGGCAGCGCCTTTGAGGTTTTCCGCCAGACTGATTTCCAGGCCCGCATCCTTGAGTTGCGGAAAAATGCCTGTTACGGCCTGGGGGGGAGTTATAAAAAGCAATTGTCGATTGGACATGGGCTTTTTTGTATCTTTTCATCGCAGGTAATGCAAGAAAGCTGTAATGCCAACTTGCGAAATTTTCAAAAAAAGCTAGAGTCTGCCCATGACAAAAAACCATGCCATACTGGCTGGCCCCCTGGTTCTGGGTCTGCTGGCTATTGCTTTTTGTATCTGGAGCGCGCTTGGCAATGATGTGAATATTTGCGTCACTACAGGCTGCACTCTCTATGAAGATTTTTCCATAGCCGGGATTTCCCTTTGGTGGGTTGGCACTGCCGCTTTCGCCATCCTGTGCATTTTCGCGCTCCTGGGCCAACGGGAAGCGGGGCGATTTCTGGCCGGGCTTTTCCTTCTTGGAGATATTGGCCTCCTGCTTCTTATGGCGTTTACAGCGCCCTGCGTCAGCTGTCTGGTAATAGCGCTTTTTTTTGCCCTGTCGTATTTTCTGTTCCGGCGCCAGGGCCAGCAGGGTGGCCGCAACAATCAGGCGCAGCCTTTAAGGCCGTCCATACTGTTATGGGTATGGCTGGCCCTGTTTGTGGTTAATCTGGGCCAGGTGGCCCGCTCCCAGCTGGATGTCTGGCCGATACTTGCCGAAAGTGATGATGGCAATTTGCGCATGTTCTTTTCCCCGGAGTGCCGTTATTGCATACAGGGTATTGATGAATATTCGGGCAATATTAATGTGTCCTTTTATCCCATAGCCGAGAATGAAGCGGAAATTGCGCAGATTGACAGGATGATTGACAAGCTCAATGAAGGCATGAGTCTGGCGGAGGCTCTGGCTCAAAGCCGTGGAGCTTCATTTGACAGTTTCTGGAGCGCCTGGAATCCGGACACCATTTTACTGCGTTTTCGGCTTTTAAGAAACAAGGCCCATATTTTCGCCCAGGGTTCGCAGTCTGTGCCATTTTTTGAACGCAAGGGGCTGCCTGTGGAGCTCATTGCCAGGGAAAGCAAAGCGGCAGGAATCGCTAAAAGACAGGCCTCGCCATCTGGCGGCGATGAAAATCTGCCCGAGGAGCTCTTGCTTACCGGTCAATGCGGCGGCCAGGTTCCCTGTCCGCCAGCCAATTAAAAATTTCTGTCCTGGAAAAATTCAGGAGCGCTTATGCTTGAATCCATTAGGTCAGGCGCGCAATCTTTTGGCGTAAAGATTGCGTTTGGCATTATTATTCTTGTATTCGTATTCTGGGGCGTAGGCAATTTCAATGACCGTGACTACTCCAATGTGGTTGCGGTAGTGAATGGCGAACCCATTCTGGCGAGAGAATTTGAAAAGGCCTATCATGCGGAAGAGGAATATCTTCTGCGTACAAATCCCGGTCTTACCAGGCAACAGCTTTCGAAAATGGATCTGGGTAGCAGGGTGCTGAACGAATTGATAAGGCTGACCCTGCTTTCCCAGGAAGCCAAAAGGGCAGGAATTGAAATTACTCCCCGTGAAATGCGGGAGGTGGTGGCGCAGGATGCGGCCTTTCAGGATGAGAGCGGCAAATTTGACGCTGATGCATATAAAAGGGTGCTGGAAGCGCGTAGAATGACTCCTGGCCAGTATGAGAAGGAACTCTCTACCCAGATGCTGGGAGCAAGGATGGCCGGACTTGTTACTGCCGCCGCCTGGGTTGATCCTGAAGAAGCAAGGCGCATGTTCGATTTTCTGAGGGAACGGCGAGTTATAGATTATCTGTTTATTCCGTCAGCCAGATTTATCTCTGAAGCAAGGATTACAGAAACCGCGGCAAAGGACTGGTACGAGAATCACAAGGGACAGTTCAGCATTCCCGCGCAAGTGGATGTGGCCTACATCCGTGTTGCGCCTGAAGATCTTGTGGATGCAAAGTCGATTTCCGAGGCAGCTGCCAGGGAGTGGTATGAAGCCAACAAGTCAAAATTTGAAAAGCCTGAGCGCATTCATCCCCGCCATATTCTCGTTACCCTGGCTCCTGATGCCAGTGAGCAGCAGGTAAGGGAAGCGGAGGCGAAGCTGGCGACAGTCAGGAAGCAGCTAGGGGAAGGCCAGTCGTTTGCGGAACTGGCAGATTCAATTAATCCGCCCCAGGCTGCCGACAAGGGGGGCGACCTCGGCTGGATTGGCCGCGGCCAGACAGTTCCGCAATTTGAGGAAGCAGCATTTGCCCTGCCAGTGGGGCAGGTGTCCGACCCTGTGCGTACAGATTTTGGGCTGCATTTAATCCTGGTGGAAGAAAAACAGGAAGCAGGGGTGGCGCCTTTTGAGGAAGCGGCCCAGGAAGCGTATAAAACCATCGCTTTTGAGCAAGGCTCGGATAAAATTCATGAGGCTCTGGACAATCTGATAGAGGACAATATCCTCCAGAAGCCGCTTGCGGAAGCGGCTGCGCGCTATAATCTCAAGCCGGAGCAAACAGGGTTGCTGGACAGGGCCGGCTTGATTCAGAAACTGGGCGTGAAGCCCGAAGGCGCTGACGCCTTGCTGGCGATGTCCGAAGGCGCGCCTGTAGATACGGCTCTGGAAGCCGGAGACGCGTACATAATAGCCCGCATTGTGAAAACCCGGCCAGAAGGCATCAAGGGCTTTTCTGAAGTAAGGAATGAGATAGAAGCTGCCCTGGCAAGGGAAGCCGCGCTCAAGCTTGCGCTTGCAGATGGAGAGAGCCAGTTAAGAAAATACGAGCAGGAAAAACCGGCCAGTCTTGAGCAGTCCGGTTTTAAGACCAGCGCTCCCCTGGAACGCGAGGGTGTGTTGCCTGGCTTTGCGCCTGATGAAAAGCTGATTCACACGATTTTTGATACCAAAGTGGACAATTGGCTGGCAACGCCATTTCCTGTAACCAGTGAAAAAGAAGGTACTGGCGCCCTGATTGCCCGCGTGATGCGCATAGTGCCGCCAGAGCCTGGCGAATTTGCGGCAGCAGGCGAGATTCTGGAAAATGCCATGCGCCAGGAGCGCAAGGCCGGAATTTTCCAGATATTTATTGAAGATCTCTACCGCAAGGCGATTCCGATTAAAATTAACAAGGATATTGTGGATCGCATAACGATGCAGGGCTTATAAAAGTATGATTGATACCTATCCAAATCTGCTCATTTTGAGTAGGTTTTCGGGACTGTAACATGCTTCTCGCGCATAAGATTGAACTGGATCTGAACAACAAGCAGAAGACCTACATGGCCAAAGCCTGCGGTTGCGCCAGATTCGCCTACAACTGGGCCTTGTGTGAATGGCGCAAATGGAAAAGATCCGTTTTTCCGGCAAGATCATGAGTGTGATGGTTTCAAGGACAGCAGATCACTGGTTCGCCAGTTTCCAGATTGAGACTTCGAATGTTCAGCGCTATTCCGAAAACCAGGGAATCGTTGGCGTTGATCTCGGAGTTAAGAATCTGGCGACGCTTTCCGAGGGAACTGTGTTCGATGGACCGAAAGCCCTGCGTTATTATCTGAAGAAGCTGAAGCGTTTGCAAAGAAGATTGTCGAAACGGCTCAAGGGAAGTAAGAACCGCGCAAAACTGATGATCAAGGTTGCCAGGCTTCATGCCAGGCTCGCGAATATTCGCAAGGATTATCTGCACAAGCTTACGACATTTCTTGCGAAAACGTTTTCGGTAATCGGAATAGAAAACCTGAACGTCAAGGGCATGCTGAAAAATTACAGTCTTGCCCTGGCGATTTCAGACATGGGATTTTATGAGTTCAGGCGCCAATTAACCTACAAATGCCAGCTTTTTGGTTCCTGGCTTGAAGTAATCGATCGCTGGTTTCCCAGTTCAAAAACATGTTCGAATTGTGGATTCATGAATGATGGCCTGGCACTGAAAGATCGTGACTGGATTTGCCCTGAATGTGGAATCCATCATGATCGCGATATCAATGCCGCGATCAATATAAAGAATTTGGCCGCGAGTTCCGCGGTTACAGCTTGTGGAGAGATCAGCTCTGGCCGGAAAAGTCAATTTTCCAGTGAAACTGGCCTCTGTGAAACAGGAACTTAACATCATATTTGTGTAGATTTAGACAGATTTGCATAGATATGAGTAGGTTTAAGGGAACGGTTAGCCATGTGTGGAATTATCGCCTATGCGGGGCATCGCCCGGCTGTGCCAGTAGTGCTCGAAGGATTAAGGCGTCTGGAATACAGGGGCTATGATTCAGCCGGCGTTGCCTGGCAAATGCGTGGACAGCTTCATATTGCGCGCGCGTCTGGCAAATTGCAGAGCCTGGAAGACAAGCTTGCATCCATGCCCGCGATTACCGCCACTTGCGCCATGGGGCACACGCGCTGGGCAACACATGGCGCTCCTGTTGAACGCAATGCGCATCCTCATCTCTCCAATGATTCCGGTCTGGCCATAGTGCACAATGGCATAATTGAAAATTACCGCGAATTGCGGGAAAACCTGGAAAAAATGGGCTACCGGTTTTATTCCGAGACTGATACTGAAGTTCTGATCAATCTTGTTTCCGAATATGTAAAATCAGGCCTGGATGTATTGCCTGCTTTTGCAAAGGCCCTTAAGCAGGCGCACGGCGCCTATGCCGTGTGCATGCTTTCAAAAGATGAGCCAGGCGTAATTTATGCTGCCAGAATGTCAGCGCCATTGATTTTTGGCAAAGGTGTTGGAGAAAATTTCATTGCCTCGGATATACCGGCATTTTTGCCATGGACCAGGGAAGTTGTCTTTCTTGAGGACGGGCAGATAGTTTGCGCTTCTGCCAATGAATATTCCGTTTATGAACTGGATAGACTCAGTTTGGCAGCGGCTCCTGTCCGGAAAATTCAGTGGGATATGCAGGCAGCCCAGAAAGATGGCTTCAAGCATTTCATGTTGAAGGAAATTTTCGAGCAGCCGCGCGTGATCAGGGATGGCATGACCGGCAGGGTGCAGGGGGAAAAAGTAGTTCTGCCCGAGCTTGACAAATTGCCAGTGCCCGAACGGCTGCATATTGTAGCCTGCGGCACTTCCTATCATTCCGGATTATGGGCGCGTTATCTTCTGGAGCCCTGGGCGGGGATTGCCTGCGATGTGGAAATAGCCTCGGAATTCAGGTATCGCGACATGGTTCTGGGCGAGCGGGAAATGGCGGTCTTTATAAGCCAGAGTGGCGAGACAGCGGATACTCTGGCTGCCCTGAGAAAAGCGAAAGCAGTCGGAGTGCCTGCCATCGGCTTGTGTAATGTTGTGGGTTCCTCAATTGCCCGTGAAGCGGATGCCGCCCTGTTTACACAGGCCGGCCCTGAAATAAGCGTAGCATCCACCAAGGCAATGTCCAGCCAGATGCTGGCGCTTGCCCTGATGGCCATTTATTGGGGCCAGCGCAAGGGCAGCCTGAAGGCAGATGCAGAAGCAGCGTTGCTGGCGCAGCTGGCGGATCTGCCGGCATTGCTGGATGATAATTTGCCTGAAATGCGAAAGCGCGCAAAGGAGCTTGCGCAAAAATACGCGCAAGCCAGGAATTTCTTTTATATTGGCCGCGGTTTCTGCTGGCCGCTGGCGCTGGAAGGCGCGCTCAAACTGAAAGAGCTTTCCTATATTCATGCTGAAGGTTATGCTGGCGGAGAGTTGAAACACGGCCCTATTGCCCTGATTGACGCTTCCCTGCCCACATTCGCGCTTGCTCCGGAGGATGCTCTTTTCCCCAAGATAAAATCAAATATTGAGGAGATTGAAGCCCGGGCAGGACGGGTTATCGCGCTTGTGAATCCAGGCAGCGATGTATCGGCTACAGATGTCTGGGCTGTGCCGGCACTCCCTGCTTCCGTGGCAGGATTTCTCATTCTGCCAGCCTTGCAATTATTCAGTTATGAAGTTGCCGATTATCTGGGCAATGACGTTGACCAGCCGCGTAACCTGGCCAAAAGCGTAACAGTGGAATGAAACTAAAGCCATTTTATCAGGGAAAACTGGACGTCTTTTGCGCAATTTACGCTGTGCTGAATGCCTTGCGCCTTACGCATGGCTTGCGCACGCTGAAAGCGCGAGAAATTCTTAATGACACCCTGCTTGGACTTTCATCAAATCCGGCCGCTTTTCGCGCTGTTCTGAATCAGGAAACGGATTACATTTATCTTGTGGATAATTTGCTGGCCATTGTGGCCCGCAGGTATCCGCTTGAGGTTGTCAGGCCTTTTGTAGCTGCGGATTTTCCATCTGTGGATACTTTCTGGAAA
>JAAUYW010000118.1 GCA_014804915.1 Desulfovibrio sp.
CTCACGCTCAGCGGCTATAACCGTGAGCTGGGATCCTTTCAATTGCGCGTAGGCCGCATAGCCAACCACATTCTTCTTATCAAGTCAGGAAACAAATGGCATGAAGTTCCACTTGACAGCCTGACTGCGCCTGGTTCAGCCATTACATTTGCTGTCAGGGGCGCAACGCAGCGCTAACCAACACCTTCACAGTTTATCAGGATACAGGAATGAGCCACAAAGAGAGGATGGATATAATCAGGGATCAGGGCTCGGGCGGATTTGCCCTGGAGCAGGGCAAGCTTGATGCAAATGCCGCTGAAAAGATACAGGATACGCTCGACGTAGCAGAAATCGTCAAAAAATATGACAAGGAAGCCACATTTCGCGTATTCCGCGGCTGGATGCAAATGTTCATCCGCATCCTCTGCATCTGTTTTTCCCTTTTCCATCTCTATACGGCGGCGATGGGCCAGTATCCGCCGCAAATCCAGAGATCCATCCATCTCGCCTTTGTGCTTGTGCTGATTTACCTGCTTTATCCGGCGCGCGCTACCGGGGACAAGCATACGCTGAACTGGTATGATGTCGTGCTTGCTGCTGCCGGAGCGGCTGTTTGCGGCTATATTATCTGGAATTACGATACAATTGTGCTGGATGCCGGGCCGCCAACCGAGATGGATTTCATTTTTGGCAGCGCCGCGATTCTCCTCGTCCTTGAGGCCACGCGCCGCATTGTCGGCCTGCCAATCACAATTGTCGCGATCACATTTCTGCTTTATGCCAAATTCGGCAATCTTCTGCCTGGCATGATGGGCCACCCGGGCTTTTCGCTAAGGCGCATAGTCGGCCACATGTATCTGACTACCGAAGGCCTGTTTGGCATGCCGCTTGGCGTCGCTGCCTCTTTTGTCTTCCTGTTCATCCTGTTTGGCGCTTTCCTGCATTCCACCGGCCTCGGGAAATTCTTCATTGATCTCGCCCTTGGAGCAGCGGGCAGGTTTGTCGGCGGTCCTGCCAAGGTCGCAGTTCTTGCGAGCGGCTTTTTTGGCACCATCTCCGGCTCCTCGGTCGCCAATACCGTTTCCACTGGCACCTTTACAATTCCGCTGATGAAAAGCGTGGGCTACCGCGGCTCCTTTGCAGGCGCTGTTGAGGCCGCGTCTTCAACTGGCGGCCAGATCATGCCGCCAATCATGGGGGCAGCAGCCTTTATCATGGCCCAGTTTCTGGGCGTAAGCTATGTTGAAATCGCAAAGGCGGCCCTGATTCCAGCGCTTCTCTACTATCTGGCTGTCGGCTTCATGGTGCACATGGAGGCAAAGCGGCTTGGCCTGAAGGGAATCCCCAAATCGCGTCTGCCCAAGCCGTGGCTTGTGCTGAAACAGGGCGGCTATCTGCTTATCCCCATCGCAGTGCTCGTGTATCTCCTCCTGCAAGGCTACACCCCCCTCAAATCAGCCTATTACTGCATCCTCACCACTGTGGTGATTTCAGTTGTGGCCAATAACTGGAAAGCGTGGGCAAGCGCGGCGCCAAGCCACATGACAGTCGCAAGCTCGCTTGGCGAATGCAACAAACGCAATATAAAAGACATACTGATGGCGATGGAAAACGGCGGCAGGCTCGCGCTGGGCGTATCTGCCGCATGCGCCTGCACGGGCTTTGTAATCGGCGTTGTAACCCTTACCGGCGTTGGCCTCAAGCTTGCCAATGCCATCCTGGCGCTGGCTGCGGGCAGCTTTGCGATCACGCTGGTGCTGACAATGTTCTCATCAATTATCCTTGGCATGGGCCTGCCGACAACAGCCAAATACATCGTGCTGGCGACAATCGCCGCGCCGGCGATCCAGAGCTTTGGCGTGCCCCAGCTTGCAGCGCACCTGTTCATCATGTATTTTGGCATTCTCGCAGATCTTACCCCTCCAGTCGCGCTTGCCGCTTACGCTGCGGCAGGCATCGCGCGCTCCGAGCCAAACGCCACTGGCTTCATGGCCGTGAAACTCGCCTTTGCAGGCTTTCTCATTCCCTATATTTTCTGTTACAATCCCGGGCTGCTCATGATCGGCGCCAGCAATACTGAGATAATATTTATTGTCTGCACTGCCGCCATTGGCATAGCCTCGCTTTCTTTCGCAAGCGTCGGCTACTGGCTCAGGGATCTCTATCTCTGGGAACGCCTGCTGCTCGCCGCGGCGGCAATAACCCTGATCACTCCAGGCCTTGTTACAGACATAATCGGCCTCGGCATCATGGCCCTGGTCTATGTGCTGCAAAAGCTCTTCAAAATCGGGCCAAAAAAGCTGCCGCCTGACGAGGATATGTTCAAACCGGATGAAGTGCTTGCCAAAGGCTGACCGGAAATCCTTCTTAACGCAGACTGGCCTGGACGAAAACGCCCAGGCCAGTTTTTTTGAACAGCATAGCCGCCCCGGCTTATTCGGGCGCGCGCCTTATGTTCGCGCCAACGGCGTTGAGCTTGCGCTCGATTGATTCATAACCGCGATCAAGATGATAAATACGCAATACTTCTGTCACGCCTGAAGCAGCCATGCCTGCAAGCACCAGCGATGCACTCGCGCGCAAGTCGGACGCCATCACTGGCGCGCCAGTCAGGCCCTCGCGTCCTTTCACTATCGCAGTTCTGCCGCTTACCCTTATATCCGCTCCCATGCGCGCCAATTCCTGCACATGCATGAAGCGATTCTCGAAAATACTCTCCTCAATGACAGCGCTGCCTTCTGAAAGAGTGAACAGGGCCATGATCTGGGCCTGCATATCTGTGGGAAATCCCGGAAAGGGCTGCGTCTTCACATCAACGCATTCCAGCCTGGACTGGCAGCGCGCGCGCACCCTGCCATCCGCGAGGGGGCTGATCTCCATGCCCATCTCGCGCAATTTTACGCAAACAGCCTCCAGCTCCGCGTAAGGACAGTTTTCAATTTCAAGATCGCCTTGCGTGATCGCAGCGGCCACCAGGAAAGTGCCGGCCTCAATGCGATCCGGCATTACCTCGTAATTCGCGCCATGCAGCTCATCTACGCCCTGGATATGAATTACGCTCTCCCCCTGGCCTTCAATCCTGGCTCCGCAGGAAACCAGAAAATTGGCCAGATCTACAACTTCAGGCTCACGCGCCGCGTTTTCCAGCACTGTTTCGCCTTTTGCAAGGCTTGCAGCCATAAGCAGGTTTTCGGTGCCGCCAACAGTGGGCATGTCAAACGCTATTCTTGCGCCGCGCAGACAATCGCAGGATGCGTTAATATAGCCGGCGTCCAGCTCAAAACTGGCTCCCATGCCTGCAAGTGCTTTCAGATGCTGGTCAACTGGCCTTGCTCCAATTGCGCAGCCGCCAGGCAATGCCACCCGCGCGCGGCCTATTCTTGCAAGCAGGGGCCCCAGGCATAAAGCCGAGGCGCGCATTGTGCGCACGAGCTCGTAGGGCGCTTCTGGCGCCAGGCGCCCGGGGCGCACCCTTACCCTGTCGCCATCTTTTACGGATTCGCAGCCCAAAGTCCCAAGCAGGCGCAATGTAGTGCTGATATCGCGCAGCGCAGGCACATTGCCAAGCGTTGTCTCGCCAGCGCAAAGAATGGTAGCGAAAAGGATGGGCAGAGCCGCGTTTTTGCTGCCGCTAACCCTGATCGCGCCCTCCAGCCTCCGGCCGCCTTCAATTACTAGCTTTTCCATATTTCATACGCCAGACCTGATTTGGGCTTGCCTGCAGAATCGCCGGCAAAGACTAAACTGCCTCTGTCGCCCAGAGCTCGCCTGAAGCCTGGAACAGGACTTCTCCTGTAACACTGATTGAATCGGCGCCCGCGTCAACCAGCAACGTCTTGCCTGACGGCTGCCTGATGGAATGCCTGCCAGCGCCCATGCCAAGCGCCAGGGCAATGGAAGCCGAGCCGCAGGCTTGTTCCAGATTGCAGGTGCCCAGCGAAGGCACAGAAATAACTGGCAGTATCTCCAGGCAATCCGCAAGCTGCCGCCACCAGACAACGCCGGCCGCAGGCCTTGAGTCAAGCCGCCAATCCCTGCGCACGCCCGCCGCAATTTCAAGGCTGCCTTCCCTTGCGGGCAATTCCGGACAGCGAAGCAGGACGTGGCTTATACCTTGGGCATGGCAAACGCGAACATCTTCCCCTCCCTCCCATTTGCATTCAGGCAGGGGAAATTGCGCGCAGACTTCCCAAACGGGCATTTTGCCGCGTGCCCGCACTTTTATCGTTGTATCTCCAATGCTGAGCTGTTCGGGAAAAAAACCAAGGGCATCCAGCAACGCCCCGTACGCCAGACAGGCATTCGCGCAAAACTCACCGCCTGCCATACAAAGGCTGCGCGCCGCCAGATCCACATAGCCTGCCTGCTCCGCACAAATCAGCTCCAGCGCTTCGCCAGCATCGCAGCGCTTTTCCAGAAACAGCGTCGTGTTGCCGGCAGTGCTTAATTTCCAGAATCCTGTTTTCACTTCAGGCTGGCATTTTCGCGGCCAAGACTAAAGAAAAGACGCGACCTCGCAATCTGGCAGGAGGCCAGGGCCGCAGCCAGATCATTCTGGGCCTGCGTCAGGCGCAACTGGCCATCCAGAAGTTCGGTAATCGTGCCAGTATCTGTCTCGTAGCGCGTGACAGCCATGTCATAAGCTTCCTGGGCTGCGCTCAATCCCTTCCTGGCCGCCTCGATCATCTCCCTGGAAGAATCAATATCCAGGATGGCGCGAATGACCTCGGCGCGCGCAGTGTTCACTGCTTCCTCATAATCCTTGCGCAGGGAATCGGCCCGTTTTTTATCGGCTATTGACTGGAATGTGGTCTGACCGCCAGAAAACACTTCCCATGTAAAGGTGATTCCCGCAGACCAGTAATTGCGCGTATAGCCCTGATACTGGCTATTGTCATAATCCTTGCTCGAAGCCATGTCGTCGTAATTCAGGTCAATGCGCGGCAGGAACTGGCTCATCGAAATTCGCATATCCTTGAAAGCCACTTCAATCGCTTTCTGGGCGGCTTTCAGATCCGGCCTGTGCGCCAGCGCCTCCCTGATTGCCTCCTCTTCCGTAATTCCTGCCGATTTCACCGGGAAATCCTTGAGCGAGCCCACATATTTGATATTCGCCGCATCAGGCCTGGCAAGAAAACGATTCAGCTGCACTTCGCAGTTGCGGATATCATTCTGGACGCGAATCAGGTTCTGGCGCGCGTTGGCCAGATCTGTCCTGTTCTGGAGCACATTAAGGTATGGAGCCATATCCATTTCAACGAAAGCTTCGGCAGCAGCCAGCTGGGTTTCAAGCCGCTTGATCGAATCCTGCGCAGTTTTCAAATCCTCGCGACTCTTCAGCAGCTGTAAAAACTGCATCTGGACATTATTGGCCAGCTCGAGACTGGCCTGATGCTGCTGGTGGATCTGCATGTCCTTTTGCAGCAGCGATTTTTGCAGCGCGGAAAGATGCGCGAATCCGGCAAACAGCGGATAGGAAACGCGAATGCCCTTGTTCCAGTTAAAAGAGGAGAGGTTATCCGCGTTATAGGTATTGACCTCTTCATAGTTCTTGATGCGGTTTGAAGACCAGTTCAGCGAAACGCGGGGCCAGAAAGTGCTCTGCGCCACGCCCACGTTCATCCTGGCGTTTTCAACCATCAGTTTCTTCGCCTCAATGCCGGGATTTGCGCGCAGCGCCTCCTCAACAGCCTGGCCAATGGTAAAAGTCGAGCCATTGCCCGCAGCCTTTTTCCCGGCTTTTTGCGCGGCCAGAGTGTCGCTGGCAAGAAGAGCCAGCGCGCAAACGGCGGCCAGTACAATTACGGAAATGCTATTGCGCATATTTCACCCCATATTGCGCTAAATAATTTTCAGGATATTACCAATCAGGGCGCGAGCAATAACAGTCGGCCATGCTCTCCGGCCAGCTCCAGCCCCCGCGAATTAAGCTTCCATGCAAATTCCCCGCTGACCGCGCGGCCCAGAGACTCGGCGCCCAAGATCTTGAGATTCCGCAATCCGGCCGGATCGGGAATCAATGTCAACCTGTTCCCCTGCAGCCGATATTTGCCTTCCAGGCGCAGGCCCGGGCCGCTGACTTCATACGAGCCGGCCGCGTCCGGACTTTCAGGCATGGAGCCGGAAAAGCGCATCGCGGCCTTGTCCTGCCACAGGCCCTGCGGCAGCAGCCAGAATCTTTCTGTCGCATCAGCGGCAAAATCTCCACCGGAATAGTTCTGTCCCTCCATTTCCAGAACTCGCGGCACTACGCCGGAATGCCTGATGATACGGCCCTTTGAGATTCCGCCCTTGCCCATGTCTATCTCGGCTGTGGCAAATTTGCCGTCTGCCGCGTTCGCATCTTCATTCACCTCGAATTCCCGGCCGCTGCCAGCGTCAGTCAGCACGGGCAGGCCGCCCTTGCGAAGCATGCCGGTAATGCGAAAGGATGCCTTCTCTTTTTGCACTGGCACAAGAGTCACATGGGATCCCTGACCAAAAAGCGCATAAAGCGCGCCCTTGCCAACGCTCATGCGCATACGCGAATCCTGCAATGTGTAAAGCGTAAGATCCACTCCGTCCGGAGCCAGACGCCAGAGTCCGGTGACGTGCTGCACGGATTTTCCCTGGGGAGCGATTTTCATGGCAAAAAAGCCATCTTCGCCAAAAGCCAGAGTGATTCCGCCGCCTTCAAAAATTTTCGAACAGAGCCAGTCGCCTACTTCCTGCCCGCTTCTCGCCAGCGCGCACTGGCCAGGCGCAAGAGCAAGAAGCACCAGCAGGGGCGCAAGCCTGCGCAAAAAGATTCGCGCAAGCTTCCCTACTGCCTGGCAGGCCTGATCAATCGCGCAAGGCGCGCTGCCAACTCTTGATATAGGGTTCAAACATATAATAGACAATCGTTCTCTCTTGAGTGGTGATGAACACTGTGGCCGGCATGCCTGGCGACAAATACAGCCTCTCCTCCTTCAGGGCTTCCGGATCGACTTCCACATAGCAGAGATAGAAAGGCGTGTCCGAAAAGCCCGGGCGCGGCTCAAGCGCGTCTGCCGAAATATATGTAACCTTGCCTGGCATATGGGGCAGCATGCGCGTATCGAAAGCGTCAAGCTGAACCATGGCCTTCTGACCAATATACACTTCGGTTATTCTGTTTATCGGCACCTGGGTTTCAACAATTAGGGGATTGTCATGGGGGACTATATCCATCAGTGTTTCGCCTGGCCGGATAACCGAGCCTTTGGAATGCACTTTCAGATCCACGACCCTGCCGCCCACCGGCGCCTTGATCTGCAGCCTTGTAGCCGCATCAATGAGCGGGCGCAAACGCTCGCGCGCCTGAATCACGCGATTGTCAAGATCGCCCAGATTGCGCGTGGCCTCTTCCACAAACTTGCCGCGGGTTTCGGTAATGCGCAGATTTGATTCGGCTATCCGCTGCCGCAATTCGGCAATCTGCTGCCTGAGTCTGCCACGGGTGCCCTGCTCGCTTGCAAGCTGCCGCTCCAGCGCCAGAATCTGCGTTTTATCCAGATAACGTTCCTTGTGCAGCCTGCGCTTGGAAGAAAGCTCTTCCTGGAGAGTCGCTATAATGCGGATGGAGGACTGCAGCTGATCGTTGTTCCCCCCTATTTGCGCCTGCAGCTGGGCGATCTGGTTTTCAAGCAGGGAAAGCTGGGTATTCAACGTGTCGCGTCTTGTCTTGAATATCTTTTCCTCATTGGCAAGAACATCATCGCTTCCGGATTCCGCGGCAAGATCGCTCAGCTCTTTTGGCCAGGCCAGATCAGGCAGCCCGTCTTTTTCGGCAATGGCGCGCAGGCGCTGCGCCTCCAGGGAAACCAGCTCCTTGCGCGTCATGCTGGCATCCGCATCCGTGCGCACTGACTGCAACACAATCAGGGGCTCGCCCTGCACAACCTCCTGGCCTTCGCGCACCAGAATCTCGTCCACAATGCCGCCCTCAAGATGCTGCACAATCTTGCGCTCGGTATCGATCTTGATCCTGCCAGAGCCAACGACTGCGCCCTGGATTGTGCCGAAAAAAGCCCAGACGCCAAGAATGCCAAAGAAAAGAAAAACAACCAGGAGGCCCTGGCGGATAATCTTGCGCGGATTTTCGGCTACCTCGTATTCGCTCCGCTCCTCGCCGGCCCCCGGCAGCGCGCGGCGGGAAGATCCCGCATCCCCTTTCACGCCGCCAAAACTCAGCGGCACGGGACGCATCCGCACGCGTCCGGTAGTCTCAATCAGATTGCTGCCGGATTTGTCTTCAGGCAATTTGCCCTGTTCTTCAGCCATTATTTCTCTCCCGAATTGCCGCCATTTGCCGGGTCA
>JAAUYW010000119.1 GCA_014804915.1 Desulfovibrio sp.
TTGCCGTCGCCATTGAAATCGCCAACGGCCATGTCCACCATGTTCTCCTTGATGCGCTGGCTGCGCATCCGGGAGCCATCATTGGCGCCTGCGCCCTGATAGCGGAACTGGGGGTTGAGATATACCTGGTTCTGGCCAGTTTCATTTACGAGAATGTCGGAGTTTGCCTGGGCCGGCGTTTTGGCTCCCCTGGCAGCCATGAAGCCAGGCCTGGCCATCACTGGCTCGCCCATTGCTTCCGCGCTCAGCGAAGCCGCCAGGTCATTGACTGTGCCTGTGAGATTGCTGACTGGCCCAGAGCCGCTCCTGGTCCATGTTTTGCCATTCTTGTCAATGCTGTGCAGCTCTATGGAGGCGTCATTGCCCATCACATTCACCACGCCCCAGATGGCGTAATCCGCCCTGGCCTGGCTGAGCGCCTTTCTGGCGTCGCTTTCGGATGCCCCCCTGGCGCTTGCCGTTTTGCCTGCCAGCGCTCCAGGCCTGTTCAGACGCTGCTGGATGGTGGAGGGCACGGCTTTTGACAGATAATTGTAGCTCTGCGGCGCGTTGACGCTGAATGGCAGAACCACGAAGCTTTTTTCCGCAGCCCGCGCTCCGATGGCAAACATGAAAGTGCAGATTATTGTCAGAATCAGACAGCGCGCATTCATATAAACTCCCACTGGTTGCATTCGTCAAATTCGGATGATGCTACCGGCTCCCGATTCCGGAAGCTCCGGAAATCAGGCTGCGGAAGCGATGGAAAAGATGGTTGGCGTCCCTTGGGCCTGCCGCGGCCTCGGGATGATACTGCAGGCTCATAACTGGTTTTGTCTTGTGGCGCAAACCCTCCAGCGTGCCATCATTCAGATTGACATGTGTGGCAATGATATCCGGGCTTCCGTCAAGCAGCACATGGAAGCCATGGTTTTGGGAAGAGATCTCGATTTTACCTGTCTCGAGATCCTTGACAGGATGGTTGCAGCCATGATGGCCAAATTTGAGCTTTGCTGTTTTTGCGCCCAGCGCCTGGCCGATGAGCTGATGGCCAAGGCAGATGCCCACCAGGGGCATTGTCTGCGCGATTTCGCGGACTGTTTCGGTTTCGCTTGCAAGCGCTGCCGGATCGCCGGGGCCGTTGGAGAGGAACACGCCAGCCGCGCCGGTGGCCTGCGCCTGGGCAGCTGTGAAGTCCGGAGGCACGCACAGGATTTCAAAGCCGGCAGCTTCAAGATGGCGCAGGATATTCCATTTGACGCCAAAATCATAAACGAGCAGCGGCACGCCTGTGCCATGCCAGGCATGGGAGCCATCCGCATTCAGCTCTGCCGGGAGCTTTTTGCCATTTTGCCAGGCGTATGGGGATTTGGCCGCCACCTTTGGCGTGAGCCTGCTGCCAGACATTGTCGGCAACGCCTGCGCCTTGTTGAGCAGATCGTCGCCCTCCGTCGAGATTACGCCGCGCATTGAGCCATTGAGCCGCAAATGGCGCGTCAGTGCGCGGGTATCAAGACCTTCAACGCAGGGCGTGCCGTGGCGATCCAGGAAATCAGGCAGGGACATTTCCGAGCGCCAGTTCGAGGGATTCTTGCAGCACTCCTTGACAAGCAGGGCCGAGGCATGGATTTTTTCCGATTCCATGTCTTCGTGATTGATGCCGTAATTGCCTATCAGCGGCCAGGTCATGCAGACCAGCTGGCCGCAATAGGAGGGATCAGTCAATACTTCCTGATAGCCGGTCATGGCTGTTGTGAAGATCACCTCTCCGCCAGTTTCAAATGGGCCATTGACGGCTTCGCCAGTCAGGGTAAATCCATCTTCCAGCATGAGCGTGGCCTTCATGCCTGCTTCCTCCTTGGGCGTTCCTGTTCCGGCTAGGCGGCAGATTCGCGGTTATAATAGTCCTGCAGGCTTTCAACATGGCCGCTGTGCCTGCCTGATGCCAGGGCGACAGCCGTTGCCCGGGCAGCCGCCACAGTAGTGCAATAGGGCACGCCGTAGGAAAGCGCCGCGCGGCGGATTGAACGGGAATCGCGGGCCGTGTGCTTGCCTGAGGCCGTGTTGATGACAAGCGCTACGTCCTTGTTGCCAATTCTGTCCACAATGCTCTCGCCGCCTTCATGCACCTTGCCCACAATTTCCACAGCAAGCCCGCTGTCTGCCAGCAGTTTGCCAGTGCCGCTTGTTGCCAGCAGCCTGTAGCCCATGTCCGCGTACATTTTCGCCACTTCCGTGATATAGGGCTTGTCGCGGTCATTGACGGAAATGAAGACATTGCCTGATCTGGGCAGTTTCTGGCCGGCAGCCAGCTGGCTCTTGAGAAATGCCTCGGCAAAATCCGCGCCCATGCCCATCACTTCGCCAGTTGAATGCATCTCTGGCCCGAGGACGACGTCAACGCCCGGGAAGCGGTTGAATGGCATTACGGCTTCTTTCACGCAGGTAAAGCCGCCCCGGCGCATTTTCCAGGGATCCAGCTCATCCAGGGTCTTGCCGAGCATCACCTGGGTGGCGAGATAGGGCAGCGGCACGCCTGTCGCCTTTGAGACAAATGGCGCTGTGCGCGATGCGCGCGGATTTACTTCCAGGATGTAGATCTGGTCTCCCTGAATGGCGAACTGGATATTCATCAGCCCGATCACATTCAGCTCGGTTGCCAGCGCCTCGGTCTGCTCGGCGATTTTGGCGACATGATCGTAAGAAAGGGAGAACGAGGGCAGCACGCAGGCGGAATCGCCCGAATGAATGCCTGCCTCCTCAATATGCTCCATTATTCCGGCAATATAAACTTCCTTTCCATCCGAAAGCGCGTCAACATCCACTTCAATGGCATGCTCGACGAATTTGTCAATCAGTATGGGATGCTCTGGCCTTGAGGGCACCTGTTCCGCAAAATATTCCCTGAGCTCGTCAGCGTCATAGACAATTGCCATGGCGCGGCCGCCGAGTACGTAACTGGGGCGCACGACTACCGGATAGCCAATGCGCTCGGCAACCTCCAGCGCCCCTGCCAGATCCATTGCCGTGCCATTGGGCGGCTGCAGCAGATCCAGTTTCCTGATCAGGGCCTGAAAGCGTTCGCGGTCTTCGGCGCGATCTATCGCATCCGGCGAAGTGCCCAGAATCGGCACGCCCGCTTTCATGAGCGGCACAGCCATATTTAGCGGCGTCTGGCCGCCAAACTGGACAATCACGCCATCCGGCTTTTCCTTTTCCACAATGTGCATCACATCTTCATAGGTCAGAGGCTCAAAATAGAGCCTGTCCGAAGTGTCGTAATCCGTGGAAACCGTTTCCGGATTGGAATTGACCATGATTGCGGTTATGCCTGCGTCGCGCAGGGCATAGCTCGCGTGGCAGCAGCAGTAGTCGAATTCTATGCCCTGGCCTATGCGGTTCGGGCCCCCGCCTAGAATCAGGACTTTTTTGCCTCCGGTCTTTGGCAATTCATCGCCGGTTTCATAGGTGGAATAGTAATAGGGCGTATATGCTTCAAACTCGGCTGCGCAGGTATCCACCAGATAGTAGGTGGGCATGACGTTGAGCTGGCGCCTGAGGGCTGCTATTTCGCCCTCGCTCTTGCGCCACAGCTCGGCAAGCTGCCTGTCGGAAAAGCCCCATTCCTTGGCCTTGGCCAAAATTTCACGCAGTTCCGGATTTTCGGGCGTCAGCGCGGCTGTTTTACCAAATTCGGACAGCCGTTTTTCCATGTCCACTATGTCGGCAAGCTGGCGGACAAACCAGGGATCAATACCTGAAACCCTGAAAATTTCAGCTTCGGAAATGCCGGCCAGGATGGCTTCGCGCAGCTGGTAAATGCGCTGGGAGCTTGGCGTTGCCAGCTGTTCAAGCAGGATTTTTCTGTCTTGCGGCTGCCTTTCAAAATCCCGGCCAAGGCCAGGCGCGCCTGTTTCAATGGAGCGCAGGCCTTTTTGCAGGGCCTCGCGAAAATTTCTGCCAATGCTCATCGCCTCGCCAACGCTCTTCATCGAAGTGGTCAGCTCGTCCCTTGCCCCAGGGAATTTCTCGAATGTGAAGCGCGGCGCCTTCAGAACCACATAATCTATGGCAGGCTCAAAACTGGCCACAGTCTCGCGCGTGATATCGTTTCTGATTTCGTCTAGAGTATAGCCTATTGCCAGCTTGGCCGCGATCTTGGCTATGGGAAAACCGGTCGCCTTGCTCGCAAGCGCGGAGGAGCGGGAAACGCGAGGATTCATTTCAATCACCACAAGATCGCCATTGGCCGGATTTAGGCCGAACTGGACATTGGAGCCGCCAGTTTCCACGCCTATTTCGCGCATGATCGCAAGCGAGGCGTCGCGGATCTGCTGGTATTCCGCATCGGAGAGGGTCTGCACAGGCGCGACAGTGATGGAATCGCCGGTATGGACTCCCATTGGATCGAAATTCTCAATGGAGCAGACAATCACGCAGTTGTCCTTTTTGTCGCGCATTACCTCCATTTCGATTTCTTTCCAGCCCAGCACGCTCTGCTCAATCAGGATTTCCGAAACAGGGCTTATCGCCAGGCCGCGGCTGGCCACCTGCTCCAGCTCTTCCAGATTGCGCGCAACTCCGCCGCCGCTGCCGCCAAGCGTGAACGCAGGCCGGATGATCAGGGGGAAAGGCATTTCCCTGCCCAGGGCCAGGGCCTCGTCAAGACTGTGGGCAATGCCGCTGGCTGGCATTTTCAGGCCGATATTTGCCATGGCCTTGCGGAAAAGCTCGCGGCTTTCCGCCTTTTCAATCACATTCGCATCCGCGCCAATGATTTCAACGCCGTATTTTTGCAGGGTACCGCTTCTGTGCAGGGCCAGGGCGGCGTTGAGCGCGGTTTGGCCGCCCAGCGTCGGCAGAAGCGCGTCAGGCCTCTCCTTGGCGATTATCGCCGCGATTGTGTCATGCTCGATTGGCTCCACATACGTGGCGTCAGCCATGTGGGGATCGGTCATGATGGTGGCCGGATTAGAATTGATCAGTACGACTTCATAACCCTCTTCCTTGAGGGCCTTGATGGCCTGGGAGCCGGAATAGTCAAATTCGCAGCCCTGGCCGATCACTATCGGGCCGGCGCCAATTACAAGAATTTTATGCAGATCCGTGCGTTTGGGCATTGCTTGCTGATCCCGCTGCTAGTTGCAAGAAACAGCCCATATTATCTTCTTGCAGCCCCAAGGTCAATCGCGCCCGCAGGGCCGGTTTCAGGAGCGTTTGCCAGGTGTCAGAAGCACCAGCAGCACGGCCCCGACTATCAGGAGCGCTCCGGCGGCAAGCTGGTTCGTGAACGGCTCGCCAAAAATGACGCAGCCAACGCCCACGGCTGTAAGCGGCTCCATGACGCCGAGGATCGAGGTCATTGTCGAGCCGATTTTGCGAATCGCCAGCACGAGCGTGAGATTCGAGATGACAGCGGTAACGAGCGCGAGGAGAAAGAGATTTGCCAGTTCCGGCCATGTCGCTACCCATTCCAGCCTGCCGCTGAAAAGCGCGTTTGAAATGCAGAAAACCGCGCCAAAGAGCATCACGTAAAATGTCATCACCAGGCCGTTGATTGCCGGCAGGCGCGCGACCTGGAGGCCAACATAATAAAGTCCGTTGCAGAGGCCGGAGATCAGGCCGAGCGCTGTGCCGATCGCGATTCTGGCGGCTGATTCCGGCGCGCCTGTTACGGGCTGGCCAACCGGCCCCAGGGAGAGCAGGGCCACGCCGCCCACCGCGCAGGCAAGCGCGATGCCGGTTTGCCAGCGAAAGCGTTCGTGAAAGAAAAAGATCATGATCAGCGCGACCATTACCGGATACTGAAATTGCAGCGTTGCCACAATGCCGCTTGGCAGATACGCGAAAGCCTGGAAAAAGAGCAGCACCGCGAACATATAGAATATGCTCAGCCCGCTTATTTTCAGCAGGGGCCGCAATCCGATCAGCAGGGATTCCCTCTTTGCCGCCAGAATCAGGCCCATCGTGGCTGTCGCTATCGCAAACCTGTAAACCAGAATGGTTTCCATGCTGATGCCGGAAAGCATGAGCGGCAATGTGAAAAAGGAAATCAGGCCAAATGTCGCCGAGGAGACCAGGCCAAGGAAAATGCCCATCAGAAGCCGCCCGATTCCGCCAGCCTGTTTGCCAGGCGCGTATAGCGGCGGCAGGTCTTGTCATTTTTGATTGCGATTTCCAGCGCGCGAGTCTCCCCGACCAGCACCACAAGTTTTTTGCCGCGCGTGATCGCGGTGTAGATCAGGTTTCGCTGCAGCAATATATAGTGCTGCATCATCAGCGGGATGACTACTGCCGGATATTCCGAGCCCTGCGACTTGTGGATGCTGATGGCATAGGCTGGCACAAGCTCATCCAGGTCATCGAATTCATAGGGCACGATCACGCCGTCAAAA
>JAAUYW010000120.1 GCA_014804915.1 Desulfovibrio sp.
CGACAAACAACCTGGATATTCAGGAATTCATGATTATGCCGCTTGGCGCGGAGACTTTTTCCGAAGCCCTGCGCATGGGCACCGAGATCTTCCATACCCTGGCTGCCATTCTTAAAAAGGACGGCCATGTAACCAGCGTGGGCGATGAGGGCGGGTTTGCGCCAAATCTCAAGAATCATGACGAAGCCTTTGCGTATCTGTTCAAGGCTATTGAAGAGGCAGGCTATAATCCTGGCTCGGAAGTCTGCCTTGCCATTGATGCCGCTTCCTCGGAATTTTACAAGGATGGCAAATATGTGCTTACTGATGAGAACAAGAGTCTCACCAATTCTGAAATGACAGAATGGCTGGCTGCTTTCACAGAAAAGTATCCGCTTATTTCCATTGAAGACGGCATGGCTGAAAACGACTGGGATGGCTGGCGCATGCTGACCGAGCGCCTGGGCGAACATGTGCAGCTGGTTGGCGATGACCTGTTTGTAACCAATGAATCGATTCTCGCGGAAGGCATCCAGCAGGGCATTGCCAATGCCATACTTGTAAAGCTGAACCAGATCGGCACTGTAACCGAAACGCTGGATACAATTGAGCTGGCCAAGGGTTCGGCATATGGAACTATCGTTTCGCATCGCTCTGGCGAAACCGAGGACAATTTCATCGCCGATCTGGCGGTGGGCGTAAATGCTGGCCAGATCAAGACGGGCTCGGCATCGCGTTCCGACCGGATGGCAAAGTACAACCAGCTGCTGCGCATTGAGGAAGAGCTGGAAGAGGATTCAATCTATTATGGCCCGACCCTGCTCGATTACTACGGGCGCGGTGATGGGGATAAATAAACTGCTTGATGGCAAGGCTCTGGCCAGTGAGCTGCGCGCTGAAATGGCTACGGAGGTTCGGAATGCCGTAGCTGCTGGCGCGCGGCCGCCAGGGCTTGCCGTGATTTTGGTCGGGGACGATGCAGCTTCCCAGGTGTATGTGCGCAACAAGCAGAGGGCCTGCGCTGAAGTCGGCATTGTTTCCGTCCCGTTTTTATTGCCAGTTGACACATCAGAGGCAAAATTGCAGGCTCTGATCGCAGATCTCAACGGGCGGCCAGATATTGATGGAATTTTGCTGCAGCTGCCGTTGCCAGAGGGGCTGGATAGCCGCGCCTGCCTGGATGCGATTGCGGCAGACAAGGATGTGGATGGGTTTCATCCGGCGAACATGGGCAAGCTGGCCCTGGGGCTGCCCGGATTTGCGCCTTGCACGCCCCTGGGTGTGCTGGAGCTTCTGAAGCGCAACAATATCGAGCTTGACGGCAAGAAAGCTGTGATAGTTGGCAGATCAAATATAGTGGGCAAGCCCCTGGCGATGCTGCTTGGCGGCAAGGACGCCAATGCCACAGTCACGCTTTGCCATTCTGGCACAAGGAACCTGAAAGAGGAATGCCTGAAGGCGGATATTCTGCTCCTGGCCGTAGGCAGGCCGAAGGCGATTACTGCGGACATGATTCCTGATGGCTGCGTAGTTGTGGATATCGGCGTTAATCGGCTGCCCGACGGGCTGTGCGGAGATGTGGATTTTGAGGGAGCCTGCGCAAAGGCGTCTGCGATCACGCCAGTGCCAGGCGGAGTGGGGCCAATGACTATTGCGATGCTGCTTGCCAATACATTAAAATCCTGGCGGGAGCGGCTGGCACAGGAGAAAGGTTAATGGAAAAGCTGCTCTTGAAGCTTGCGCGGCAGCTCGATTCGCTTGACGAGGCCTCGCTGATGGCCTTGTGGAGCAAATATGCGACCATGACCAGCCGTTTTGAGCCTACAAAGCGATGGGAAGAGGCATGTCTGGTTTTTTCGCTGATTCAGGCGAAGCGCTGGAAAAACCAGCTTTTCAATTACACTTGGGGGCAGCAGAGAATGCCGCCGCTCAAGAATTCGGATTTTGCTCAAACCACGCAGATGGACACTGGCTTTGAGCTGGAAAAGCCGGAAAAGGAGCCGGAAAAAGGCCAGTGCCGGGTGCTTGCCTTTCATCCTTCTGCTGAACCGGAAGTGGCGCGTGAAGAAGAATGATTGCCTGTTCAGAAGCTGAAGCAGGCATGGTTTTCCTTTTACAAAAACGCGAATTTGCATGAAAACCTCATTTCTCCGCCGTAAGGGCCAGCCCAATTCCATGCTCATTGTTGATGACGATGAGATGAACTGCGACGTGCTTGCGAATATATTTGAGAATGATCACGACATTCTCACTGCGCAGGATGGCAGCGAGGGCCTGGCCATTCTGGGCAGAAATCGTGACAAGGTCTGCGCGATTTTACTTGATGTGATGATGCCGGTGATGGATGGAATGGAAATGCTCGGGCATCTTGCCGATGAGGAGATTCCCAAAAAGATTCCCGTATTCCTGATTACTGGCGAAACGGACAACAATGTTATCAAGCGCGCATACGATCTGGGCGTAATGGATGTGATTCCCAAGCCTGTTACTCCGCATATTGTACTCAGGCGCGTGCATTCGGTAATGGAGCTGTTCGCAGCGCGGAATCATTTTGCGGACGTAGTGGCGCAGCAGACTGAAGAGCTGAGGGAGCAGAACAAGCGTCTGGCTGAAGTAAGCATGGGCATGATTGAGGCGCTTGCGACTGCCACGGAATTCAGGAGCGGGGAATCCGGAGAGCATGTGCGCAGGATTCATGATATAACGGAGCTGTTCCTGAAAAAGTCGCCCTTGCGCGATCTGTATGATGACGAGCAGATTCAGCAGATAGCGCTTGCCTCCATATTGCATGATGTGGGCAAGATCGCGATTCCGGATGGCATTCTGAACAAGCCGGGCCGTTTCACAGATGAAGAGTTTGCGATTATGAAGCAGCATACTGTGAATGGTGAAAAAATGCTGATGCAGATTGCCAAAATTCGCGATCAACCGTTTTATCAGCATGCCAAGGACATAGCCCGCTACCATCATGAGCGCTGGGATGGGCGCGGTTATCCGGATGGGCTGAAAGGGGATGAAATACCTCTTGCCGCCCAAATAGTTTCGATAGCGGATGTATATGACGCGCTGGTTAGTCCCAGGTGCTATAAATCCGCGTTTGGGCATGAGGAAGCGGTAAAAATGATAACCGAAGGCAAGTGCGGCGTATTCAATCCCAGATTGCTGGGCTATTTTCTGAACATAGAGTCAGCTATTCTCAATCTATATCAGGCAAAGCTCATGGCTGCGCCAATGGTGGAAAAACATGGATGCGAACCGGAAAGCAAAGCTTCTTGAGGCAGGCGTAAATGTGGATAGCGCTCTTGAGCGTTTTATGGGCAACGAGAAGATGCTTGAGAAATATCTGGGACGTTTCAGCTCGGAGAAAAGTTACGCAGCCCTGAAGGAAGCCGTGGCCGCGGATGATCCCCAGGCTGCCGCGGCTGCAGTGCATACCCTGAAAAGCGTGTGCGGCACAATAGGCTGTCTGGCTATGCAGGAGCTGGTGGTAGAGCAGGAAAAGGCCATTCGCAGCGGCGACTGGGATACCGCAAAATCCCTTATGCCGACAATCGAGAGCGCCTATAATACTGTGATAGCGGCATTGCAGGCAGCGTAGCCCCGCTTTTGCGCGGGCTGAAATCAGGGTATCGCAAGGGAGACGAGCCATGGATCTGTTTGAAGCTTTAAAGACCAGACGAAGCATCCGCAAATATACGTCGGAACCTGTCAGTGATGACAGCATTCACGCGCTGCTGGATGCCGCCATGCATGCGCCCAGTGCGAAAAACGAGCAGCCGTGGCATTTTATTGTAGTCCGCGATCCTGAAATTCGCGCTATTCTGGCCAAAACTACGCCCTATACTGGTATGGCGGCCCACGCGCCTGTAGTTATTGTGGTCTGCGGGGACATGAAGTGCGAAAAGGCCCCGGGCATGTGGCCCCAGGATTGCGCGGCTGCAACCGAAAATCTCCTGCTTGCGGCGCGTGGCGAAAACCTCGGCACTGTCTGGTGCGGAGTGCATCCCTTGAAAGAGCGGGAGGAGCATGTGCGGGCTGCGCTGAATTTGCCTGCCCATATAATTCCGTTTAATTTGATCTGCATAGGCCATCCGGCACAGGCATTCAGGGAAGAGCAGCGGTTTCGGGAAGAGCGCGTGCATCGTGACAAATGGCAAGAGGCAGACTAATGCTGAAAGTAAACCTGTCGCGCCTTGACAGCATGATTCGTGTTCAGCAGCAGGAAAGACAGGATACGCTAGCGAAGATCAATTCCCTGCAGTTTGCCGTATATGGCCGCATTTATGCAAAAACAGACAATGGGGACATGGAAAAATTCGCCGCGAAAGCGCGGAGCCAGCGCGAGCGGTTTTTTGGCCTTGCAGCAAAGCTTGCGCGTCAGGATGACTACATCGCCTATTTGCGCAAGCTGCGCGAAGAAGCGAATATCAGGAGCGGCGTAAGCAGAAAATTGCAGGAAAAGGCTGCGCTTGAAGAGAAAATAGCGGGGCTGCGCGCTATCAGCCAGATTGCGGCCGCGAACACGCCTTTTAGTTCAATGGACAGCGTGGAAGTTGATAATCTGAAAAATGCGGATTTTTATAAAAGCGCGTTTACCGAATCCAGCAGGATTTTTGATCTCACGATCACGGTGCTTCTACAGGCGGATTTGTGCGATCTTTCCCAAAAGCTGGAAGCATTGCAGGCCAGGCTGCGAAGCTGTGCCGATGAGCTGGCAAGCCTGAATCAGGAGACCCTTGTGGAGATTGAGCAATTTGAAACTGTGGCGGGAGGCTAGAGCATTTCGCGTGGAGAAAATCCCGCGAAAAGGCGGCAGGCAAAGGCCAGATGAATTGTACTCCGTGCGCAATGCGGCTGCAGCCAAATCCTTTCTGGTTGCTGTACGGCTGCAAGCTCGTGAAGCGCGATTTATTGTTTGTTGATTGCTGGTATTTCAGCGCTGAATGCGTTACTGCATCCGGCTTTTGTCCAGCTGCCTGCCCTCCGGCCTGGCCGGAGGGTTTTTTCGTTCCGGTTTTCTGAAGGAGACAATATGGCAAGAATACTGACCTTGCTGGTTCTTGCCTCCCTGCTCGCAGGCTGTCATTTTGCGCATCCCAGGCATCTGGCAGTGGAGGAGCAGGATTATTACATGGTGAAGGAGCAATGCGCGCAGCAGGCCACATGGCTGAATCCGGAATGGCCAGGCACGGCCAATCCTGCCTGGAACGCGGATTTTGTCAGCTGCCTGAATGGCTATGGCATTTCAGATGCCGCGCTGTACCGCCTTTGGGATTAGCAGCGCGCATTACTCAAAAAGCTTCTGCTCCTCCAGGTGCGCCCGTGAAGGCGCGCGCATTGAATAGCGGATCAGCCACTGATTAATTAGCGCTATGCCTTCTGCCGGATCTGCCTTGAACCAGTGATCGCCCTCGTTGGCCTGGATTTTTCGCCAGCTCCTGAAATGGCAGCCTATTGACATCCAGTTCTCCTTGTCCTTGCGCGGCATTTTGCGCACAACAGTGCCAAGCACAAAAATGGGTTGCGGCTTGCCGCGCGAGCCAAAATCGCCTTTTAGCAAGATGGGAGTATCCAGCGCCAGCTTGCTGGTGAGAGGATTGTCGGTTTTCAGGTCTATGCGCAGGCCTGATGCTGAAAATTCGGCCAGTTCGCATTGATCGTTTTCAAATGGGCGCCAGATCTGCTGTGGAATATGCTCCAGATCTCCGCCCTCCATTGAGCCATACCAGAGCCCAAAACCTTCTGCGCTATTGCGGTCCACATTAACGCGCTTGCTCTGGCGCCGCTGGTGGTAGTCAATTGTGCGCGGAAATGGAAAAGTGAGAAACATGGAATCAGGCGGCGCATTGTATATTCTGACCAGCCTGGTCTTGAAGTGGATTGTTTCCGTATCGTCAAGTCGCACCGTGAAATAGCCGTCAACCTCCGCCCCCCAGATAATCTGCTCTTTCTGGATTTGTTCAAGCGGCGCGCGTACTACAAAATGGCGGTTTTTGACCATTACGCAAGGCGCGCGAAGCTCCGAAAACTGGCACTTGTCAAGCAGGAACATCAAATTGATGTCTACCTTGTCCTCGTATGCCTTTTCAAAATAAGCTGCTATCCTGTCCTTTTCATCAGCCATTTTTTCTGTCCTGCCAGATTTCAGAATTGCTTCCCTGTCTTTTTGCCCTGATTTTCCCGATGGAGAAGAGCATCAGGCCGGATGCTGGCGATTGTCAGCGTCATTCTATATTAAAATGCGGACCCTGTCGCGGCAAATTTTAAAAAAGGCCTGTTACTTCGCCGGTTTTGACGTCCACATCAATGTTTCTGTACGCAGGGCGCGAGCCAGTGCCTGGCATGAGGCTTATATCCCCCGCCACCGGACAGACGAGGCCCGCGCCGCCGAAAAGCAGGGCATCGCGCACTTGCAGTTTCCAGTGCCTGGGCGCGCCTTTGGCGTCTGGATTATCCGAGAGCGAATACTGCGTCTTGACCATGCATACGCCCAAATCCGCAGCGTCAACCCGATTTTGGTAATCCTCAATCTTGTTTTTTGCCAGGGGCGAATACTCCACGCCATCCGCGCCATAAACTTCTTTTGCGATCTTTTCGATTCTTTTTTTCAGTGTCAGGTTCCAGTCATAAAGGGGCGTAAAATTCTGCTTGCCGGAATTTGCGGCGGCAATTACAGCATCAGCCAGCTCCAGGGCGCCATCTCCCCCCTTTTCCCAGTGTTCGCTAACTGCCACAGTCGCTCCGTTAGCTTCGCATTCGGCCCGCACAGCGTCGATTTCCGCCTGATGGTCCGTGTGGAATTTATTGATGCAAACAACGGATGGCACTCCGGATTTGGCGACCAGGCCAATATGATGCAGCAGGTTTGCCATGCCAGCTTCGACCAGGCCCACGTCTTCACGCGTATAGGCCTCAGGCAATGGCTGCCCCGGTTTTGGCGCAGGCGCGCCGCCGTGATGCTTAAGCGCGCGAATTGTGGCTACTACCACTGCGCAATCCGGCCTCAGGCCGCTGTAATGGCATTTCAGATTCCAGAACTTTTCATAGCCCATGTCTGCTGCAAAGCCTGATTCCGTAATGTGCATGTCAGAAAGCTTGAGACCAACGCAGTCGGCTATGACAGAGCTTTGACCAAGGGCGATATTGCCAAATGGGCCGGTATGGGCCAGCACTGGCTGGCCCGCGATAGTCTGGATCAAATTCGGCTTTATAGCCTCAGTCAGCCACGCTGTCATTGCGCCGGCCACTTCAAGATCTTCAGTAGTAATGGGATGCCCGTATTTATCCAGCGCCAGAACGATTCTGGCCATGCGTCTGCGCAAATCCGCCAGATCTTTGCACAGCGACAAAATCGACATTACTTCGCTTGCCACTGTGATAATCACGTGCGAGCGCATCATGAAGCCATCGTTGCGCCTGTCATCAGTTTCAATGCCAATAATGACATTGCGCAGCGCCTGCGCGCAAAAATCAAGCGCCCAGCCCATATTGACATGTGTGGGATCGATATTCAGGCGCCGCATTCCGGATAGACGTTCCAGAGTGGAATCATCGTAATTGCGCTCATGCTGCATTCGCGCTGTCAGTGCCGTCATTGCCAGATTATGGGCCGCGCCGATTGCGTGAATGTCGCCTGTGAAATTCAGGGAGTAGGGCACAAAGGGAATGCATTGCGCCAGCCCCCCTCCGGCGGCGGAGCCTTTCATGCCCATTGTCGGGCCCGCCGATGGCTGGCGGATCGCTGCCGAGGCTTTTATGCCGCGCTTGCCCAGTCCCTGCAGAAGCCCTATGGTGGTTGTGGACTTGCCTTCTCCGAGCGGCGTCGGCGTCATTGCCGTGATATCAATGTATTTGCCATCAGGCCGATCCCTTAGCCTTTCCAGCACTTGCGCCTGCTCGATTTTTCCCATGTAATTGCCATAGGGCAAAAGCTCGGAGCGTTCCAGGCCCAGCTCATGCGCGATGGTCTCGATGGTCTTCATGTGTTTTTCGGCCTCCCGCGCTATTTTCCAGTCGGGACTTGAAAGCGGGCTGAGCTGCATGGCTGCTCCCTTGGGTGGTTGGCGCCTGCCCTTTCGCTGAAAAAGGCAGGCGCGAGTTAAGGACAATTATTTGCCAAGCACCTTGAGCGTTGCTTCGGCTATTTCCAGTTCCTCGTTGGTGGGTATGATCAGCACCTTTATGCGGCTGTCAGGAGTCGAGATTTCCCTTGGCTCTGACTTGCGCAGTTCATTCTCCTTTTCATCCAGCCTGATGCCGATGCTCTCCAGGCGCGCGCAGACCTGGGCGCGGACATGCGGATCGTTTTCGCCGATTCCAGCTGTGAAGACAATGGCATCCACGTTGCCATCAAGCAGAAATACATACGCGCCCAGTTGTTTGCGAATGCTGCGGATTAGCATCTCAACTGCGAGTTTGCATTTTTCATCGCCTTTGGCCGCCTCGGCATGAATATCCCGCATATCCGTGTAGCCGCAAATGCCAAGCAGCCCCGACTGCTTGTTCATCAGGGCATCAACCTCTTGCGGCGTGTAGCCTTTCCGCTCTTCCAGATATGGCACGATTGCCGGATCAATGCTTCCGCAGCGGGTGCCCATGATCAGCCCCTCCAGCGGAGTAAGGCCCATGCTGGTGTCAAAGCATTTGCCGTTCTTGACGCAGGTCATGGAAGAGCCATTGCCAAGATGCATTGTAATTGACCGCAGCTGGGACGGATCCTTGCCAACGAATTTCGCAGTCTGGCGCGCGATGTATTTGTGCGAAGTGCCATGGAAGCCATAGCGGCGAATCCTGAGCTCGGTATAGCACGGATAGGGCAGCGCATACATGTATGCTTCCGGTGGGAGGGTGGTGCCAAATTCCGTATAAAAAACGGCCACATTGGGAATGC
>JAAUYW010000121.1 GCA_014804915.1 Desulfovibrio sp.
CGAAGGCGCCTTTGAGCTTGAAATTCGCGCGACTGACGCCTCGCTGGCCGGTTTTGGCCAGGGCAACACGCGCACTGAAGTGAAAAACATGCGCCTCGACGCCCGGGCGCCGCGCATTTCCCTGAAGAATCTTCCGCCCCACGTCCGCCGCGGCGGGGCAGGCGTTCTCCGCTATACAATTGATGAAGACGTCACCCGCAATGGCGTGCTGATCAATGATTACTTTGTGCCAGGCTATCTGCAAAAGGATGGCAGCTACCTGTGCTTCTTTCCCTTTCCCTACCAGATGAGCGCGCGCGAGTTCAAAAACGCGGTTTTCATCACTGCGACTGATCTTGCAGGCAATGTTACGAAAAACCGCCTTTCGGTTAACGCGCTTGAGCGTCCTTTCAAAAATGACAAAATCGATCTGTCGGACAATTTCCTGCAGACAGTGGAAGACAAGCTGCATCATCTCGCTCCGGATGCGAAGACGCCGCTGGAATGCTACCTTTATATCAATAACGAAGTGCGCGCTGCTGACGCGCAAATGCTCCAGAACCTGCGCAACGACACTGCCCATGCCATGCTCTGGGAGGGTCCCTTTCTGCGCCTGCCCCGCTCCGCTGCCCGCGCTGGCTTTGCCGATCACCGCTTCATGACCTATCAGGGCAGGCAGGTCTGCGAATCCTGGCACCTGGGCTTTGACCTCGCCTCGGTGCGCAATGCCGAAGTGCCGGCCGGCAACGCGGGCCGGGTTATTTTCACTGGCGAACAGGGCATCTACGGCAACCTGATAGTGATTGACCATGGCCTTGGCCTGATGTCGCTCTATTCCCATTTGAGCGAGATTGCGGTTCAAGCTGGCGATATGGTCGCCAGGGGCCAGATTGTGGGCAAAACTGGATCAACCGGCCTGGCTTTTGGCGACCATCTGCATTATGGCATTATGGTCGGCGGCAAGGAAGTGACGCCGCTGGAATGGATCGATCCCAAATGGATCAGGGACAATGTAACCATCCGCGTTACCGGAGACTAGGCATGGACTGCGCTGTTTTTGATCTGGATGGCACCCTGCTGGATACGCTGGCCGATATCGCCTCCGCCTGCAACACTGTGCTCGCCTGGCATGGCTATCCGCAGCATCCGCTTGAGGCCTACAGGCAAATGGTTGGCAATGGCTTTGACAGGCTCGTGGAAAGGGCGGTGCCGCAGGACCGCAAGCCGGATGCCGGCGCGCTGGCCGC
The DNA here is from genome assembly GCA_014804915.1 of Desulfovibrio sp. Classification (GTDB taxonomy): domain Bacteria; phylum Desulfobacterota; class Desulfovibrionia; order Desulfovibrionales; family Desulfovibrionaceae; genus Desulfovibrio. Next base: position 1,227 of record JAAUYW010000121.1, read on the forward strand.
GCTTACGCTGGAAACCAGGCAATATTACGCCAGCCATATCATGGAATTCACAAGACCGTACCCGGGCATGCCGGAGGCGCTGGCCACGCTGAAAGATCGCGGCTTCAGGCTTGGCGCGCTCTCCAACAAGCCGGACGAGATGACCAGGGAGCTGATTGCCAGCTTTTTCCCGGGAGTTTTCGCACAAGTCAGGGGAGCAATGCCTGACGTGCCCCTCAAGCCTGACCCGCAGGCCCTGCTCGCAATGTATGCGGCGCTTGGCGCGACGCGCAAGGCCTATGTTGGCGACAGCAATGTGGATATGCAAACTGCGAAAAACGCGCAGGCATATCCGGTTGGCGTGGCCTGGGGTTTTCGCGGGCCTGCCGAGCTGGCCGAAGCTGGCGCTGCCGTTGTTCTCGACAGTCCGGCCGAACTGGCAAGCCTTGTGATTCCGGTCGGCTAGCGGGCCAGAGCCAGCAATCCGGAACGGACAAGCGGGAGGAATTTTCTTGCCAATCAAGATTCCGCGCGATTTGCCGGCGCGCAAGGCGCTTGAGGATGAAAACATCTTTGTCATGACCGAAGAGCGCGCCAACCAGCAGGACATCAGGCCGCTGGAAATCGCGATTGTCAACCTCATGCCGCTGAAACTGGATACCGAGATTCAGCTGATGCGCGTGCTTGGCAACTCTCCGATCCAGGTGAATATCACCCTGGCCCATACCGCGACGCATGAATCGCGCCATACCAGCAAAAGGCATCTGGAACGTTTTTACAAGACGTTTGACCAGATTTGCGATAACACATACGATGGCATGATCCTCACAGGCGCGCCTGTGGAGCAGCTGCCGTTCGAGGAGGTGGACTACTGGGAAGAGCTGAGCCTGTTCATGGATTTCGCGCAGAAGCGGGTTTTTTCAACGCTCTATCTCTGCTGGGCGGCACAGGCTGCCCTCTACCACTTTTATGGCATTCCAAAGTATCAGCTGCCTGCGAAAATCTCCGGAATTTTCAGCCACAAGGCGCTTGTGCCCAATTCCCCTCTCATGCGCGGCTTTTACGATCAGTTCCTGGCTCCGCATTCGCGGCATACGGAAATCCGCGCCGAAGATTGCGCCAGGGTGGGCGACCTGCGCCTCCTTGCCAGCTCGCCGGAAGCAGGGCTGGCCCTGCTTGAAAGCAGGGATCGCCGCCAGGTGTTCATGACCGGCCATCTTGAATACGAGCGGGATACGCTGAATCGCGAATTTCAGCGCGACGCCAGGAAAGGGCTGCGCCCGCAAAAGCCAAGGCACTACTACCCGCTGGATGACCCGCAAAACGAGCCGCTGATGCTCTGGCGCGCCCATGCCCACCTTTTCTTTAACAACTGGCTGAATTATTATGTTTATCAGGAAACCCCATTCAGGCTGAATGCGATTTCCGCCCTCTCCTCCAACAAACAAGGATCATGATATGTGGAACTATTCCCAGGCAGTGCACGATCACTTCTTGCATCCCCATAATGTCGGCCCACTGGAAGACGCCAACGCCATCGGCGAGGTTGGCAGCCTCTCCTGCGGCGACGCGCTCAAGCTTTATCTCAGGATAAATGACGCCGGAGTAATCGAGAAAGCCACATTTGAGACCTTTGGCTGCGCCAGCGCGATTGCCTCAAGCTCGGTTCTGACTGACATGATCATCGGCCTGCCTGTTGATGAGGCGCTGAAAATCACAAACAAGGACATCACAAACAATCTGGGCGGCCTGCCGAAGCAGAAAATGCACTGCTCCGTAATGGGCCAGGAGGCGCTTGAGGCGGCGATTCGCAACTGGAAAGGCGAGCCCGCGGTTTCACACGCGCACGAGGAAGGCAAGCTGGTCTGCAAGTGCTTTGGCATTACCGATGAGCAGATCAAGCAGGCCATTCGCGAGAACGGCCTCAAGACGGTTGAGGAAGTGACGGACTACACAAAGGCAGGCGGCGCCTGCGGAGACTGCCTGGATGAGATAGCCGAGATTCTCGCCTATGAGCTCAAAAAGGAGCCTGAAGGCGAGAAAAAGCCGGCCAGGCGCATGACCAATGTGCAGCGAATGCAAAAGGTGCTGGAGGTTATTGACAGCGAAATCCGGCCAAAACTGGTTCAGGATGGCGGCGACATCGAGCTGGTTGATGTGGACGGCAAACGCGTTTCGGTCACCTTGCGCGGCCGCTGCTCGCAATGCCGCTCCAGCGAAGTTACCATTCGCAATCTTGTGGAAAAAATGCTGCGGGATCATGTGGAGCCTGACCTGATTGTGGAGGAAGTATAATGAGGCTGGTCTATCTGGACAACAATGCCACTACAGCTGTCGCGCCGGAAGTGCTCACAGCCATGCTGCCCTATTTTGGCGATCTTTATGGCAACCCTTCCAGCATGCACAGTTTTGGCGGCCAGGTAATGGAGGCGGTGGACAAGGCGCGCGAGCAGCTGGCGGAGCTTTTGCATTGCGAAGCGGATGAAATAGTCTTTACCGCCTCCGGATCCGAAGCCGACAATACCGCTTTCTGGTCAGCGCTGCAGGCCCAGCCTGAAAAACGCCATATTATCAGCACGCGCGTGGAGCATCCGGCAGTGCTCAATGTCTGCCAGTACTGGGAGCGCGAGGGCTACCACGTCACCTATCTGGGAGTGGATGAAAAGTGCCGCCTGGATCTGGATGAATACCGCGAGGCCCTGAGCGATGACACTGCGCTGATTTCAATCATGTTCGCCAACAACGAGGTTGGCAACATCTTCCCCATCCAGACGCTGGCTGAAATGGCGCATGAGCGCGGCATTGTCTTTCATACGGACGCGGTGCAGGCGGTGGGCAAGATTCCGATTGATCTGCGCCACCTGCCTGTGGACATGCTCTCGCTCTCCGGCCACAAGATCCATGCGCCAAAAGGCATAGGCGCCCTTTATGTGCGCAAGGGCACGCGCTTCCGCGCCTTTGTGCGCGGCGGCCATCAGGAAAAGGGGCGCCGGGCCGGCACCGAGAATGTGCCCTATATTGTGGGCCTGGGCATGGCCGCGCAGCTCTCCAGGGAGTTCATGCAAATGGAGCGCGTGGATGTAGCCCTGCTGCGCGACAAGCTGGAAAACGGCCTCCTGGAGAGCATCCGCGACAGCCGCGTCAATGGCGATCTGGAAAACCGCCTGCCAAATACCAGCAACATCTCCTTCAAGAATGTCGAAGGCGAGGCGATCCTGCTGATGCTGGATCGTCTGGGCATAGCGGCCAGCTCCGGCTCGGCCTGCACCTCCGGCAGCCTTGAGCCGTCGCATGTGCTGCGGGCAATGGGCGTGCCGTTCAATTACGCGCACGGCTCAATCAGGCTCTCGCTCTCGCGTTATACCACAGATGACGATATCGATTATGTGCTTCGGGAATTTCCTGGCGTGATTGAGACCCTGCGGGCAATCTCGCCTTTCAAGGATTAGGCAAGGCGCAGCCGCTGGAGCGTTTTCCTGGCGAAAATGCTCCAGCGCAAGCAAGACCTGAAGCATTTCGGGAGCAGCCCTGAACAGGGAACAGCACATTTGCCGCGTTACGCTCGCCGGCAGCGTTGTCAATTTCCTGCTCGTGCTTTTCAAGTTCGCTGCCGGCATTCTTGGCCACAGCTCGGCGATGGTGGCGGATGCCGCCCACTCCCTCTCGGATTTCGCCTCGGACATCATAGTCCTGCTCTGCATCCGCATTTCCAGCAAGCCGGAAGACGAGGATCACTCCTACGGGCATGGCAAGTACGAGACTCTCGCTTCAGTCGCAGTCGGGCTGATTCTGCTCGCTACAGGCATTGGCTTTTTATGGGACGGGCTTTCGGCCATCATGGCCTTTTTCCGCGGCGGCGATTTGCAGGCTCCAACCTGGCTTGCGTTTTGCGCGGCGATCATATCCATTCTCGTCAAGGAAGCGCTCTATCACTACACAATGGCGGCAGCCAGAAAAACGGATTCAGCCACGCTCAAGGCCAATGCCTGGCATCATCGCAGCGATTCCCTGAGCTCGATGGCGACAGTGCTTGGCATAGGCGGCGCAATGCTGCCTGGCCGCGGCTGGCTCATTCTTGATCCCCTTGCGGCCTGCCTGATCAGCCTTTTCATCCTTGGCATGGCCTTCGCGCTGATGCGGCCCGCCATAGATGAATTAATGGAAAAATCGCTTCCGCCTGCCGAAAAGGACGCGATCGAGCGCATTATCGCTTCCACTCCTGGCGTGCTTGGCTATCACAGGCTGCGCACGCGGCGCATGGGCGTGAACCGCGCCATTGAGGCGCACATCAAGCTCAACGGCGATATCAGCCTGGCGCAGGCCCATGACATCGCTTCCGCCATCGAGCGGCGCATCAGGGCGGAGCTGGGCCAGAAAACCCATATCGGCATCCACATGGAACCTGCCAGGCGCGATTGACAAGAGCGGCCTCCATAAATCCGCTCATATCTACTCCCCTTGTATCCTGTTATATCCTGTTTGATTTAATCCCTCGCCGGAAGCTCCAGAAATCCTCATTGTTGGCATTATTTATGCATATTATGCTGAAACTCGCGCTGAAAATTGCGCAAGCAAACGCAGCGTTTAGCAAATTATTTGAATAACTGGATTTAATATATATTAGCAGCTGTCGGTTTTTCGCTATCGGCTATGGCGTCCGGCAGAATTTTCCCTGGAGGCAAACTGGATGATCGCTATCAATCATAACCTAATGGCTGACAATACGGCCAACGCGCTTGGCACGCATTACGGGCGCCTGCAAACTTCCACGCAAAGGCTTTCAACCGGCCTGCGCATCAACAGCGCGGCTGACGACGCGGCAGGGCTTGCGATTCGCGAGCTGATGCGGGCGGATATTGCCGCGCTCAACCAGGGCGCGCGCAACGCCAATGACGCAATTTCCATGCTGCAGACTTTTGACGGCGCGCTTGGCGTGATAGATGAGAAGCTGATTCGCATGAAG
>JAAUYW010000122.1 GCA_014804915.1 Desulfovibrio sp.
ACTTCTGCGCGCGCGGAGGCGGAAAAGCTTCTGAATGAGCGCGTAAACGAGTTTTCAGCCCAGGCGATCAGCAGGGCAAACGCGCTGGTGAAAAAGCAGGCCAGGGCAATAGCCGCCCTGTGCAGTGAGCGCATTGTTGAACGCGACATTATGCCAGCGCTGGAAGCCGCGCAAAAAGATGGCGCTACTGCCGCCGAGCTTGAGGGAAAATTTTCAGAAAATATCCGTAACGACATTGACTTGCGGAAAATTGTTGAAGCTCGCAGTGATACGTTGCGCAAGGAAATCGAGCAGGAATTGAATCATGAATTCCGGCGTTGGCTAAAAACAAATGGCGTTCCGCTCGCGCCAAAGTTTGATTTTCCGGCACATTCGATTGGCCAGGATTTTTTGAAGGAAATCAATATCAGGGTGTCGCGTCTTTATGAGCTCAACCTGATGGGATTTACCCTGCAGAATATCCTGCCTATAATCGCCGGCACCGCCACAGCCGGGGTTATAATCCATGCTGGCGAGCCCGTGTCTGCCGCTGTTGGCGGCGGCGCGGCCTTTGGCGCGACGTGGCTGATGGCCAGGGTGGCGCCAAAATTTCTCGAGAATCGCCGTATTCCCCCATTTTTGCTCAATGAAAGCAACAGGAAAAAGATTATAGAAAAAAACAGGGCGCACATTGAGGCCGTGCTGGAGAAATCGTTTGCGGAATTTCAAAGGCAGCTTGCCAGCGACATCGAGCGCCGCTTTCATGAAACCCTTTCAGCCATGCTTGCAAGCCTCACTGCCCTGAATCAGGTAAAAGTGGGCTAATGCGGCTATGGCGAACAAATAGCGCGGCAGGTTACAATGGCGACTGAAACCAGGATTCTGGGCATCGATTGCGGAGGCACTCACACTGACGCCGCATTGCTGGCGGTAAATGGCAGCACAGGGGAAGCGCGCCTGCTCGCATCTGCCAAGACGCGAACCAGGCATGAAAATCTGCCGGCTTCCATATCCGAAGCCGTGCATGAGCTCAACCAGGCCGCCAGTCTAGAAACTGTCGAGCGAGCCACTTTTGGCACCACGCTGGAAATTAATTCCCTGGTGCAGGGCAATGCGGACAAGGTTGGCCTTGCCTTGAGCGCCGGCCCTGGCCTTGATCCTGCTCATTTCGCGCTGGGCGAAGCCGTTTGCATTGTTCCTGGGGGGCTTGATCATCGCGGCGTTGAAGTGGGCGCCCTTTTTCTGGACACTCTTGAAAAGGAGGCCGCAAGCTGGAGCAGGGAAGGCATTGCGGCCATTGCCTGCGTTGGCAAGTTTTCGCCGCGCAATCCGGCTCATGAGCAGGAAATGGCCAGGGTAGCCGGCAATGCCAGCGGCTTGCCGGTATGCATGGGCCATACGCTTTCCGGAAAGCTGAATTTTCCGAGGCGCATCGCTACCGCCTATTATAATGCGGCGGTTGCCAAATTGCATAATCGCTTTCTGGATGCTGTTGAAAATGGCTTGGAAGCCCTGGGAATAAGGGCAAGGCTGCGCCTTTTGAAAGCGGATGGCGGCGCGATTCCGTTTGCGGTTTCCAGAAAAACGCCAGTGGAATCCATTCTCTCGGGCCCGGCGGCCAGCGTCATGGGCGCGCTTGCGCTTTGGCCCAGGGCTGAGTCAGGCTGCGCTCTGCTTCTGGATATGGGCGGCACGACTACGGACATTGCCCTGCTTCTGAATGGCTCCCCTGTGGTGGACAGGCGCGGCATGACTATTCTTGGCAGGCGCACCCTGGTTCGCTCCCTGGCTTCGGTTTCCATAGGCGTGGGCGGCGATTCGGTTCTGAAAGTCGCCATGAACGGCGCTGGCAAGCCTGAAGTTGAAGTCGGCCCGGAGCGCGAAGGCCCGGCAATGGCTTTTGGCGGCGGACATTCCACTTTTCTTGACAGTCTGAATGCTCTTGACGGTGAAAATTCCGAATTTGAGCGCGGCGATGTCGCCGCCAGCATTGCAGGCATGAAGGCGCTTGCAAGAGAGGCAGGGCTTGGGGAAGACAGATACAGGGAGCTGGCCCTATTGGCAGTTGAACAGGGCCTGGCGCAGATAAGCAAGGCTGTCTATGATCTTGTCGAAGGCGTAAACGCTCGTCCTGTTTATACTCTTGCGGCGCTCAAGGCAGCGAGGGAGGCCAGGCCAGTCAGGGCCTGCTTGGTTGGGGGGCCTGCCAGATGCCTGCGCGGACGCCTGGCAGCCGCGCTTGGTCTGGATGTAGAGATAGCCCCCTGTTCCCAGGTTGCCAACGCGATTGGCGCCGCCCTGACATTGCCCACTGCGTCGCTTGAACTTTATGCTGATACCGGCAGGGGGGAATTGAGCGCGCCGGCAGTCGGGTTTCATGAACGCATTCCCGCCAATTACACTCTGGAGCAGGCTGCTGAAACAGCCAGAATGCTGCTTGCGCACAAGCTTGCGTCGGACGGCTCTGAAGATGCCAGGGTAGAAGCAATTGAACAGGATCTTTTCGCAACACTGGATGACCATGGGCAGGGCGCCAGGGATATGCGTGTGGTTTGCCAGGCAGTGCCCGGGATCGTCGCGAAATTGAAAGCCTGACTGCAGTACTGCTTTCGCCAGGCTGCCCATTGTGAAAAAAAGATGCTGGTCGCGCTTTACGAACCGGAGATTCCTCCAAATACCGGCAATATAGCCAGGTTGTGCGCAGGCTTTGATATTGCACTGAATCTTATTGGCCCGCTAGGCTTTTCGCTTGAGAGCCGCTACCTGAAGCGGGCGGGTCTTGATTACTGGCCCCATGTTCGCATGTCTGTCTGGCGGAATTTTGCCGATTTTCTGGCTGCGACTTCCGGAAGGCTTGTGATGGCCACTACCAGGGGCGCCACTCCTGTGCAGGAATTCAGGTTTTCTGAAACCGACGTTCTTCTGTTTGGGCCGGAAACGCGCGGCCTGCCGGCCAATGTGCTTGGCCTGAGCCCCTGTCATGTGCGGATTCCCGTGCGCTCCATGGCAGCAGGGGGCGTTCGCAGTCTCAATCTTTCCTCGGCATGCGCGATTATTCTGTATGCTGCATTGGCGGATTGCGGCTTGCTTGGCCGTTTTGGCTGATTTTTCAGAACCGGATTTTGGACTGTTTCTGCCTGGCAAATGGCTGCTGAAAATCGGGGCCCTGCTTTACGTGAACGTTATTTTTATGTATCTTTGCAATTGTGGCTAAAGAAAAGTTCAATATAGCAGCAGTTTTTATCAGGCGTCCGGTGGCTACCGCCCTGATCATGCTGGGGATGCTTTTTTTTGGCATTACTGGCTATCTGGATTTGCCTGTCAATCAGCTTCCAAACGTAGATTTTCCTACCATATCGGTACTGGCGGATCTGCCCGGCGCCAGCCCGGAGACCATGGCCGCCTCGGTTGCCACTCCGCTTGAAAAAGAATTTTTCACAATCGCCGGAATCGATTCCATCTCTTCTGTCAGCTCTACTGGCCGCACGCGCATCAATATCCAGTTTGCCCTTGATCGCAATATTGACGCGGCTGCGCTGGATGTGCAATCCGCCATCGGGCTTGCGCAGCGGCGCTTGCCCTCGAGTATGACTACCCCGCCCAGTTTCCGCAAGGTCAATCCCGCTGATTTGCCAATCATGTATCTGCGTGTCTTTTCGCCGACCTTGCCGCTCTGGGAACTTAATGAGTATGCTGATACCCTGATTGGCCAGCGCCTTTCCATGGTGAATGGAGTCGCGCAGGTTGTGATCTACGGCCAGAAAAAATACGCGGTTCGCATTCAGCTTGATCCGGATGCATTGGCAAGCCGCGGGCTGGGGATTGATGAAGTGGCGGATGCCATTGCCGCTGTCAATACAATGCTGCCAGTAGGTTCGCTGGAGGGCGAGCAGAAGGCCAGTTCGATTAAATCGTCTGGCCAGCTGTTTAATGCCAGGGAATTTGAGGATGCAATCATTGCCTGGCATGAGGGCGCGCCCGTGCGTTTGCGCGAGCTTGGTACTGTGCGGGATAGCGTTCAGCAGGACAAGCAGCTGGCCTGGGGCAAGGGCGGCCATCCTTCCATCACGCTTGCCATAGACCGTCAGCCAGGCGCCAATACAGTGCAGGTGGTCGATTCCATCCGTGAGCTTCTGCCTACAATGCTGGCCCAGCTGCCTCCTTCAGTGCAGGTGGAAATTTTTTATGACCGTTCCGAGACTATCCGCGAATCAATAGCTGATGTAAAATTCACATTGATCCTGACAGTGTTTCTGGTGGTTCTGGTAATTTTCATCTTTCTCAGAAATTTGCCTGCCACGCTCATTCCATCGCTCGCCTTGCCCATGTCCATTATCTCCACTTTTGCGATAATGGCTGTAATGGGATACAGTCTGGACAATCTTTCCCTGATGGCGCTGACTCTTGCTGTCGGCTTTGTGGTGGACGATGCCATTGTAATGCTGGAAAATATCGCCAGGCATCAGGAAATGGGCAAGCCTCCGTTGCAGGCAGCCTACGATGGCTCGGCTGAAATTGGCTTTACCATTGTTTCCATGACTATTTCCCTGGCAGCGGTTTTCATTCCTGTGCTTTTTATGGGCGGCATTGTTGGCCGTCTGTTCCGCGAGTTCGCAGTCGTCATTATCAGCGCCATTTTATGCTCTGGCGTGGTCTCCCTTACCCTTACGCCAATGCTCTGCGCCTATTTTCTCAAGACTCAGGCGCAAAAGCAGACCGGCTTTTATGGCTTGCTGGAACGATTTTTCAACTGGCTTGCCGCTGGCTACGAAATCTCGCTTGCCATCTTGCTCAGGCACAGATTTCTTACGCTTCTCGGCTCAGTTGCCATTATCCTGCTGACCATCTGTCTGGCTGCTATCATGCCAATGGGTTTTTTGCCTTCGGAAGACGACGGTTTTCTTGTCGCAAGCACCGAAGGCGAGCAGGGGCTGTCTTTTCAGGGCATGGAAGACGCGCAGCACCAGCTTGATGCGATCCTGGATTCTGATCCTGATATTGAGATCTATAATTCTGTAATTGGCATAGTGGGCTCGAGTCAGAGCATAAATAACGGCAATTTGCTGATGCGTCTGAAAAGCGCGGATGAACGTCCGAAAATTGGCCAGGTCGCGCAAAGGCTGCGCAAGGATCTCAATGTTTCGCCTGCAATGCGCGTGTTTGTCCGCATTCCGCCTGCCATCAATATTGGCGGCCGCTCTTCCAGGGCCTTGTATCAATATACCCTGTTTGGGCCGGATATGGAGGAGCTGTATGCTGGGGCGCAGAAAATAGAGGAAGCGTTGCGCCAGGTCCCGGAATTACAGGATGTAAACAGCGACCTGCAAATTAAAAATCCCGAATTGCGCGTCAATATCAATCGCAA
>JAAUYW010000123.1 GCA_014804915.1 Desulfovibrio sp.
GCCAATTTCCGCCACGCAAGAAGGCCAGCCGCCAGTTTCCAAAATCGGGACGGCTGGCGGCGACATTGCTTGCAGCATTTGTCTGCCTGGCTGGCTGCGGCAATAGCGCAGGCAGGATCGCTCCGGAATATCGCGCGCCTGCCAGCAGCGCGACAGTGGAAACGCGGGCTCTGCCGCCTGTCTGGGAGGGGCTTGCCAAACGTCTGGCAAAGGCCGGCGTGGCCGGGCCTGAAGTCGATGCGCTGCTGGCCGGACTCAAGCCAGTGCCAACGCAATCGCCAATGGGCAGAAAAATCAGCGAGCTCTACAAAAGGCAATTTTATCCCAGAACAGGAACAGGCAAGGCGAGGCAGAAATACTACAAGGGCGTCGTCACGCCGGCCAACGCTGCGCTCTGCAGGCAGTTCATAAGCGAGCACCAGGCGTCTTTTGACGCAGCCTGGAAACGTTTTGGCGTACCGCCCGCAATTGCCAGCGCGCTCCTGTTTGTGGAAACAAGACTGGGCAAGGTGCTTGGCGACGTTCCGGAAAACGCGTTTTACACCCTGGCCAGCATGGCAGTCAGCACAAAACCGGAAGATATCAGCGAATGGCTGCCAAAACTCAGGGATTCCAGCCAGCACCTTGGCTGGATCGAGGAGACAATGCGCAAGCGCTCGGCCTGGGCCTTCAATGAGACCGCCGCGCTGGTCAGACACATGATCAGGGACAGAATACCGCCGTCCCGGCTGCCAGGCTCGATATATGGCGCAGTTGGCCTCTGCCAGTTCATGCCATCCAACATTCCGGTTTATGGAGCGGACGGGGATGGCGATGGCAGGGTCGATCTCTTCAGCGCGCCTGACGCCATAGCCAGCCTGGCGAACTACCTGTTCAGGCATGGCTGGAAGCCAAATCTGGGGCCTGAAAGGCAGCACAAGGTTTTGATGAGCTACAATCATTCCGACGTATATGCTAACACCATTCTGGCGCTTGCCGATTTAATCGGCAAACCCGCGCCTGCAACCCAGAAGGCAACCGGATAGTGGCCATGCGGGAAAGACTGGTAATCACAGGCATGGGCGCAGTCACGCCAATAGGCGCTTGCGTCAGGGAATATTGGCAAAACCTGATTGACGGCAAAAGCGGGGTTCATGAAATAACCCATTTCGACGCCTCGGCGCTGCCCGCGCGCATAGCTGCCGAAGTCAGGCAGTTCGATGGCTCGCCCCATATGCCGCGCACTGTGACCAGATCTGCCGCTCCATTCATGCAGTTCGCATTTACAGCGGCTTCCGAAGCGATCAGCCAGGCCCGCCTTGCTGGAAATTTCGCGCCCGAGCGCGCCGGCGTGTGCATGGGCACTGCCCTGGCTGGCGTAACCGAAATCACGGACAAGGCCGAAGAATACCTGAACAGCGCCAGCGGCAAAATCAGTCCGCACTTCCTGCCCCGCGCCATAGGCAACATGGCGGCTGCGCATCTGGCCATTGCCTACGGCTTCACCGGACCGGGCTTTACATTGAGCACCGCCTGCTCGGCAGGCGGCGACGCAATCATGGCCGCGGCAATGCTCATCAAATCAGGCGAGGCGGATGCGATCGTCGTGATGGGCGCGGAGAGCATCCTCTGCGCTCCGGTAGTTTCCTCCCTGGCCCAGGCCAAGGCGCTCTCAAGGCGCAATGACGACCCGAAGTCAGCGTCAAGGCCGTTTGACGCAGACCGCGACGGCTTTGTCATTGGCGAAGGCGCAGGCGCAATAGTGCTGGAAACTTTCGACCATGCCCAGAAACGGGGCGCGCCCATCTTCGCGGATCTGGCAGGCTGGGGCAATTCAATGGATGCCTGGCACATCACAGCGCCCGAGCCGGATGGCAAGGGAGCCGCCCGCTGCATGGAGCTTGCGCTGGCGCGCGCGGGCATGCGGCCTTGTGATATCGATTACATCAACGCGCACGGCACTTCGACCCAGCTTGGCGATCACGCGGAAGTCCTGGCCCTGAAAAAGGTGTTTGGGGACAGGCTGCCGCCTGTCAGCTCCACAAAAGGCGCCACCGGCCATCTCATGGGGGCTGGCGGCATAACGGAGATTATCGCCTGCATCATGGCCATTCAGGAGGGAATCATCCCGCCGACGCTGAATTTCCACAATCCGGATCCAGGATGCGACTTTGATTGCGTGCCAAACAAGGCCAGAAAATGCCACGTTGACACAGCCATGTCCAACTCCCTGGGCTTTGGGGGCCAGAACTCGAGCATCATTGTTACCAGACATTTAGCGCAAGGAGCCTGAAATGCACCAGGATTACGATGTGGAGAGCTTCCGCGACTCCTTCGAGCATGAATTCACGTGGCTGAACGGGTTTCTGAGAAATACGGGGCGCTTTGGCGGCAGGACCGCACTGTCCGATCCTGAGTCCGGCCGCAAATGGACATACCGCGAGCTAAATCGGGACGCCAACCGGCTTGCGCACGCCCTGCGCGACCTTGGCGTGCGCAAGGGCGATATCGTCATGTACATGCTCTTCAACAGCCCGGAATTCGCGCTCTGCTACATTGCCTGCCACAAGCTGGGCGCCATAGGCTGCCCGATCAATTTTCGCCTGGCGCCCGGGGAAGTGGCTCTCCAGATCGATGACAGCCGGCCCAGGGCATTCATATACGATGCCCAGTTTGGCCAAACCGTGAGGGAAGCGCTGGAAATGGCCGCCTGGAAGCCGGAGCATGTGATTGAAACAAGCATGGAAAAAAGACGGGCCAGCGGCCAGGACGATTTTGACCTGCTTATGGAAAACAGGCCGGAAAGCAACCCGCAGCCTGAGGCAAGACAGCACATTTACGATGAAACCACCAGGCTCTACACGTCAGGCACGACCAACAAGGCCAAGGCTGTGCCGCTCAACTGCATCAACGAGGTGCTGTCCGCCCATGATGTGATCATGCACTTCCCGCTCAATCCCACTGACAAAACCATGAACATGACGCCATGGTTCCATCGCGGCGGCCTGCATTCCGGCGGACTCACCCCTACGCTATACGCGGGCGGCGAAGTGGTCGCGCTGCGCGAGTTCAATCCCCGCAAATGCCTTGAGCTTGTGGAGCAGGAGGGAATCACTTTCCTTGTCGGCGTGCCCTCCATCATCGCGCTGCTCGCGCGCGGCCAGAAATGGCAGCCAGCGGACCTTTCTTCACTGAAGGGCATTGTAACAATGGGCAGTCCGTTTGAAAAAGGCGCGTGCAAGGAATACATGGAGCTTCTGACTCCCAATATCTTCAATGGCTACGGCACTACGGAAACTTTCTGGAATACTTTCCTCAGGCCATACGACCTGCCTGAAATGGCGGGAACCGCAGGGCAGTCCTGCACTGATGACGATGTGCGCGTAATCCGCATCCGCAAGGATGGCGGCCGTGGAGATCCGGATGAGCTCGCCAGCAGGGATGGCGCCGAAGTTGGAGAGGTCGTCATCAGGGCGCCAGGAAAATCCGCCGGAAGCTACGTGAACAATCCGGAAATGACAGCGCAAAAATTCCACAGGGGCTTTCATTATACCGGCGATCTGGCCACCTGGGATGAAAACGAATTCATCACAGTTGTCGGCCGCAAGGATGACATGATTCTCAATGCCGGCGAAAATGTCTATCCGACCCAGGTCGAGGAAATCCTGAATGCGCATCCTGGCGTGGCCGAGGCTGCCGTCGTGGGTGTTCCTGACAGGCGTCACGGCGAATCCATAGCCGCGTATATTGTTCCTGCCAATGAAGACCTCTCGATCGCGGACCTGAAGGAATACTGTCTGCAAAACCCGCTTCTGCCGGCATTCAAGAGGCCGCGGCATTATGCCATTGTAAGCGAGTTGCCGCATACTGCCACAGGCAAGCTGCTGCACTACAAAATTCGGGAAATGGCGGCCAGGGAATTCGGCCCTGCCTCCAGGGAATGAAAACGATGGATGCCAAAAATACGCTTGCCAGCCTTCTCTCTGGCGCCGATATCCGGATAAATGGCGATCGCGCCTGGGATATCCAGGTTCATAACGATGAGCTTTTCAGGAGAATCCTGCATTCCGGCACGCTTGGGGCCGGCGAATCCTATATGGAAGGCTGGTGGGATTGCGGCGCGCTTGACGTGATGTTCCACAAGGCGATTTCCGCGAGGCTCGAACACCGCTTCAGCGATTCCAACCTGGCCGCGCTGGCCCTGAAGCTCTACCAGACATTTTTCAATCTCCAGAATCGCAGGCGCGCCTTTGAAGTCGGCAAAAAGCATTACGATTTCGGCAATGACATGTTCGCCTGGATGCTCGGGCCAACCATGAATTACAGCTGCGCGTACTGGCGGGACGCGAAAACGCTGGATGACGCCCAAAATGCCAAAATGGAGCTCATCTGCCAAAAGCTCGAGCTGAAGCCAGGCATGACAGTCCTCGATATTGGCTGCGGCTGGGGCTCGCTTGCAGGCTACATGGCTGCCAATTACGATGTCGATGTTACCGGCATTTCGGTTTCGCAGGAGCAGATAAGCCATGCCAGGGCCAAATATCCGGATTTGCGCTGGCTGATGGATGATTACCGCTCGCTCGACGGCCAGTATGACCGCATCGTGTCAGTGGGAATGTTCGAGCATGTCGGCTACAAGAATTACGGCGAATACATGGCCACAGTCCGCAGGCTGCTCAAGCCCGACGGCCTGTTTTTGCTCCACACAATCGGCGCGAATCAGCAGCGCAAGGGCACAGACCCGTGGATCGACAAGTATATTTTTCCAAACGGCATGATTCCCTCCCAGGAAAATATTGTCAAAGCCTTTGCGCCGCTGTTCATCATGGAAGACTGGCATAATTTCGGCGCGGACTATGACAGGACGCTAATGGCCTGGGCGGACAGGTTCGAACAGGGCTGCGATGCCGGCAAATTCCGGCATACAGACGAATCCAGGCGCATGTTCCGCTACTATCTCCTGAGCTGTGCGGCGGCCTTTCGCGCGCGCGACCTCCAGCTCTGGCAGCTTGTGCTCAGTCCCGCCGGCGTGCCTGGCGGCTACAGGAGCATCCGCTGAAAAACAGTAAACCCAGCCAGCAGGCGCCTGTAAAACTGGATCATCCGTTTGCCACTCTGCCCCGGCTGCCGGAATGCGCGCCGCCTGATCTGGAAGCGCCTGCCGATGAAGAATGTTTCGCGCTCTGGAATAAATACGCAATGCTTGCCAATGTGCGCAAACATTCCCTTCAGGTGGCCAATATCGCCGCGCAACTTGCACAACGGGCCCGCTCCCTCGGCTTTGCAGTCGACGTAGCGACAGTGCGCGCAAGCGCCCTGCTGCATGACCTGGCAAAAACCTGGTGCCTTAAAAATGGCGGCAGCCACGCCTTGCTGGGCGCCTCCTGGTCCGCCCAGGAAACGCGCAATTTCAGGCTGGCGCAGGGCGTGGCCCTGCATGTGCACTGGCCCTGGCCATTGCCCCAGGATGCCTCTATCTGCTCATTGCCAATTTTTATTATCTACGCTGACAAACGGGTGCGCCATGACCAGGCGGTAAGCCTGGATGAGCGCTTTGAGGACCTGCTTGTCAGATACGGAAAAACCGCGGAAGCGCGGGCAGGCATAGCCAGTTCCTGCCAGCAGGCGAAAGAAATAGAAAAACTGCTCTCCAAATACCTGAAATGGAATCTTAATGAAAATACTTTTGATAGCGGGCGGCTGGTCCAGCGAACGTGAAGTTTCACTGAAAAGCGCGGAGAATATGGCCAGGGCCCTGACAGGTCTTGGCCATGCAGTGACCAGCCTGGATCTGCAGGCTGATTTTGACCAGCTTGTACCCCTTGCGCTGCAAAACGATTTTGCCTTTATCGGCCTGCACGGCGCGCCTGGCGAAGATGGCCTTGTGCAGGCAATGCTCGATGCGATAAACATCCCCTACCAGGGCTCCGGGCCAGCCGGCTCCTTTCTGGCTCTCAACAAGGCTGCTGCCAAGCAGCTCTTCCGCCATGCCGGCCTGCCGACAGCGGACTGGGAGTTTCTTCCTGCCAGGCCGGATCCGGACTGGAAGCCAGGCCTGAAATTTCCGATGTTTGTCAAAAGCAACACAGGCGGCTCTTCCCTCCGCCTTGGCCGCGTAACAGGCCAGGAGGAACTCAACGCCATGCTCAATGAAATCTTCGCGGCCAATGAGGAAGCCCTGCTTGAGCCGGAGATCAAGGGCCGCGAAATAACCTGCGGCGTGCTAGGCGGCCAGGCTCTGCCGCCTATCCTGATCGAGCCTGTAGTCGGCGATTTTTTTGATTTCACCAGCAAATACCTCCAGGGCGGCGCAAGAGAGATCTGCCCCGCGCCCCTGGATGCCAAAGATACCGCGCTTGTGCAGGAACTGGCCCTGAAAGCGCATGCTGTGCTCGGGCTCGCTGGTTGCAGCCGCTCGGATTTCATCCTGGATGCTGAAGGCAAATTCACTCTGCTTGAAGTCAATACCCTGCCAGGCATGACCGCAACCAGCCTGCTCCCCCAGGAAGCTGCCGCCATAGGCATTGATTTTCCCCAGCTTCTGCAGACGCTGATTGACCTTGGCATAAAAAGAAACAGCCAGCGCAGCCCTGGCTTCCACGAAGCGCCCTGAAATCAGGCTTTTGCCTCTCCCTTGCGCCCAGACAGCTTTCGCGGATGCCGCATTGCGCAATATTATCCAATACAGGCCGCCCTTCCTGTCCTATTTTTTACGCAGGAGGAAGCCTGATGAAGCCACAATGCGTCTCATTGCCAGAATTAAGCGCGGAAATTTATTTTTTTCCGGATTTGCGGCAGGCCTTCCCGCCGCATTTTCATGATGCTGTAGCCTTTGGCTGCCTGCTCGGCGGCCGC
>JAAUYW010000124.1 GCA_014804915.1 Desulfovibrio sp.
CTCTGGCAGGCCAGGCGCAGCCAGCGTTGCAGGGCTGCGCGAATGTCCGCGCTGGTCAGGAACTCTTCCAGAAAATTGAAACTCAGCCCATCCCTGCCATTTTTCTGGAATTCGTCCCGCAAGCTCAGGCATCTGTCAAAATCAAGGTCAGGAGCTGGAAAACGCATGAGCAGCCAGCGCACAAAATGCGGTCCGTCAGGACGCTCCGCCTTTGCCTGCTCATTGAGCAGATCGTGAAGCTGCTCCCAGTAGCGCGATCTGAATCTGCCAGTTCCTGCTTCGCGCAGATCAATATTGGGGAAATAGGTGGCAATGGTGGCAGCTGGCAGGCCGCCGTCTTTCGGCAGTTCCGGGAAAGCGCTGATGCCTGGCAGCTTTCTGCGAATTTGCCAGTTCCAGTGCAGAAATCTGGCCAGAGCCCGCGCAGGCGCTGGAATATGCCAGTATAACCTTTGCGCAAGACTTCCCTGCCTGCGGCTGGCAAGAGCGGGGCCAGGTTTTGCCTGAAAGGCAATCCCCTTTTTGAGACAAAGATTTTGCAGCGCTGTTTTGAGGCGCTTGTCGCAGCCGATTGCCGTAAGCCTGTCACAGCCGGATTCCTGGAGCAGAAGCTCCAGGCAGCGCAGCTTGTAGATGACATACAGGGCTGGACTCAGTTTGGGATGGCGCTCATAGATGAGCGATGTCCACCACATCGAGGGCTTTTCGCCGCATTCAAGCTGGCCTTGCAAGCTGTGTTTTTCCGGGTCCAGCCCGGTTTTACAGGCCCAGTCCATATGCTCGCTGCGGATTTGCAACACGTGCCGCTCCAGCTCGCTTTCAAGCGAGAGGGCGTTTTGGGGAGCCTGGCGTCCAAACCAGAGCAGTGCCTTGCCAGAGGCTGGCGCAGAGCCCTGGTCGCGACAAAGGGTCAATTCAGCCATGCGCAGCCTGCCGCATCGCTTTCCGGATCGCGGCTTCGTATGGCGGCCGCAGGATGGCCGCCTCTGTGACTATTCCGCTGATCAGGGGCGCCGGGGTGATGTCAAAAGCGAAATTCAGGGCCCTGACGCCCTCTGGCGCTATCCTGGCGCCAGCGAACTCCAGCACTTCTTCCTGGCTGCGCTCTTCTACCGGAATCTCGGCGCCTGTTTCTGCCTTCAGGTCAATAGTCGAAAGGGGAGCCGCGATATAGAACGGAATCCGGAAATGGCTGGCAATAATGGCCGCGCCGCAAGTGCCGATCTTGTTGGCTGTATCGCCATTGGCAGCGATCCTGTCCGCGCCTGTGATTATGAGATTGACCATGCCCTTGCCCAGCAGCAGGGCGCAGGCATTGTCGCAGGCAATGGCGACAGGGATGCCCTCCTTATGAAGCTCCCAGGCGGTAAGGCGCGCGCCCTGCAGAAGCGGCCTGGTTTCATCTGCGATCACTTTGATTTTTTTGCCCTCTGCCGCGGCCGCGCGAATAACCCCCAGGGCGGTGCCATAACCGGCTGTGGCCAGGCTGCCGGCATTGCAGTGCGTGAGCACCGTATCTCCATCCTGAATCAGCGGCGCGCCATTTGCGCCTATGGCCTTGCAGATTTCAATGTCTTCTGTCTGGATTCTGGCTGCCTCGCTGTGTAATTCAGCCAGTGGCGGGCGCTGAGCCGGGCTATTGGCAATTTCAGCCATGCGATTCACAGCCCAGGCGAGATTTACGGCAGTAGGCCTGGCTGCGCCAATTTCTGCATAACGTTTTTGCAGCTCATTTTGCCAGTCAGCGCAGTCGCGCAATTCATTGGCTGCCATGAAGCAGCCCCAGGCCGCGGCAACGCCGATTGCCGGAGCGCCTCGCACCGCCATTGTCCGGATCGCCCTGATTACGTCTTCTGACGTACTGCAGGCCAGAAATTCCTCGCGCAGCGGCAGCTTGCGCTGGTCAAGCAGCACAAGGGCGTTTGCAGCAGAATCAAAGCGGATGTGGCTGGTCATCAACGCGAAACTTTGAGATTGCGCAGGGGCGCCAGGCGCGGATCCCCTCCCTCTGTCTCGCAGGCGCATTTTTCGGAATTGAGATTTGCGCCGCATTGCGGACAAAGACCCTTGCAATCATCGCGGCAAACAGGATTGACAGGCATGGCGAGCATGAATTGCTCCCAGCCCACCTTGGCAAGATCGAGCATTGGCGCATGCCGTTCGTATACAATATAGCCTTCCTGCTCCTCCCTGTTTTTTTCCGGGGGAATTTCCTCATACTCGCTGAAATTGGTGTCAATCCGGATTGTGGCGTCTTCAGCGCACCTGTTGCAGGGCACGGAAACAACGCCGCTGAGCTCGCCCTTGACCAGAACGCCTTCGTCCACAGGCTGCACAAGCGCCTTGCCCCTGAGCGGCTCGATTATCTTGCAGTCCATTTTGAATTCCCTGATCGCATCCTGCCAGATGCTCTGGTCGTCCAGGGCATATTCCTTGCCATCCGGCGGCAAGTCGTTGATTGAAATCAGTTTGGTGCTCATTTTGGCCTCTTGCTTTGTTACGCTTTCGCGAGAATAACCCCGCTTTCGTGAATTTCAAAGTTAATCCTGCAGGCCGGCATCCGTGAAAGCCAGATACAGGGCGAGTCCGAGAAAAATGACGGCTGCGATGCGGTGCAGGGCGATTTGCGCTTTGGGCGAATTATTGAGCCAGTTCGCAAGCCGTCCGCCCAGGCAGGCGGCGGCCGAGAAGACTATCAGCGTGGCGAGGATGAAGAGCAGCCCGAAAAGGACGATCTGCAGCCAGACCGGGCCTGCCCCGGGCCGGCAAAACTGCGGCAGAAAAGCCAGAAAGAAAAGCAGGACTTTCGGGTTTGTGATGTTCATGATTATGCCGCGCCGATAAAGGGCCCGATAGCCGGGAAACGCGCCTGTTCCGGCGGCTCTCGCCGCGCCCGCCCGCAATGACAGCCATGCCAGCCAGACCAGATAGCCAGCGCCCATGAGTTTAAGGAAGGTGAAAGCCCAGCTGGATGCGCGTATTAGCGCCGCAACGCCAGCGGCGACGGCCGCTGTGTGAAAGCAGAGTCCGGTCGCAAGTCCGAGAGTGGTGGCCAGGCCGGCGCGCCAGCCAAACAGCGCCGATTGCGTGAGCACGAAAATATTGTCTGGTCCAGGCGCGACGCCGAGGAGCAGGGCGGCTGCGAAAAAGGCGAGGCAGAGGTCAGGGGAGGGCATGGCTGGCCAGAATTTCCATTTTCCTGTTTTTGGGAGCTTTTTTGACAAGCGCCTCCAGTTTCAGGGCGGCGCTGCGCGAATCGCGGCTGCAGACAGCCAGCAGCTCTACCGGGCGCCTGGCCGCAGTGTAGCGCGCGCCGCGGCCAAGCTTGCCATTGTGTTCCAGGAGGCGTCGGCTGATATCTGTGGTAATGCCGCAATAATACGTGCCATCATTGCAGCGCAGGAGATAGACTTGCCAGCTCAATCCTGGAATCCGCCTGCCAGCCAGATGGTGACCAGAAGCGAGATTGTCCAGTTGCCAACGCGCCAGGCCCAGGGATTGGAGGGCCTGCCCTCCATCAGCAATCTGGTGAAATGCACGCTGCCAAGGATGGAGCCGATCGTGTAGAAGACGGCAAAACCAATGCCGGCCAGAATTCCAAACTGGCCAATGCAGATCAGGAACAGGGCGAAAGTGACGGCCGGGCCGAGGCAGCCGCTCCTCTCCATGGGAGAGAAAGTCCAGACGCCGCTGAAACCCTGCTGGCCGGCGTAGCGCTCGCGCTGCCAGTCGCGCTGTTTCTCCTGTCCGACAATTTCCGCATCCAGAACCTGGCGTTTGTTTTTTGACGTATTATCGTCCATTTTCTCTCCAGAGGCATCGCGGCAATTGCGCGCCCAAAACTGTTGGCCCCAATGTTGGCTGTGAACAGGAAGTTTCCGGTTTCAGCAATGCTTGCGCAAATTTTCAAAGCTGATTATTTTTCTGCATTGCAACCGGCTGACGCGCTAGTGTAACAGGAAATCCCCGGAGGTAAAACATGAAAAAGCTCTGCACCGCCGCCCTTGTCTGCGCAGGGCTGCTGCTGCCGCTTCAGTCATTCGCGGCAGGGACAACAGAGGAGCAGGACAGGATTTTGACCGAAGCCTGGACTGCCTACAATATCGGCAATTACAAGAAAACTATCAGTCTTGTTACAAACATGGCGGCTGACGGCAATCCCCGCGCCCAGGTCATGCTTGGCCGCTGCTATGAAAACGGGCTGGGAGTGGAGCAGGATCTGGCGGTTGCCGCGCAGTGGTTTCAGCTGGCGGCAGAGCAGAATGACGCCGAGGCGCAAGTGCTGCTGGCCTATTGCTATGAGGTTGGCGCAGGCGTGCCCAGGGATCCGCAGCAGGTGATGAATCTGATGACCCGCGCTGCCCAGGCTGGCAATGCCGAGGCGCAGTTCAATCTTGCGCTCAATTACAGCCAGGGCATCAATGGCGCGCCCAAGAATGAGCAGGAGGCGTTTAATTGGGCCCAGAAGTCGGCAAACCAGGGCTACGCCCAGGCGGAGCGCTTTCTTGGGGCCTGTTATGAATACGGTTTTGGCGTGAATGGCAACCAGCAGCTGGCCAATGAATGGTATGCGAAAGCCGAAGCCCAGGGCTTGAGCCGCAAGGGCAGCATATTCAACAAGATCACAGAGTACAAGATGAACTGACAGGGCCTGGCGAAAAATGTCGAAGGCCTGGCGCGGCTTGTGAAATCCAGCGATTTTGCAAGCCGCGCTTTCAGATTGTGAAATATTCGTTTTTTCTGGGCGTCATGCAAAGCGGCCTGATTCTGTCTTGCACAGCCGCAAGGAATTCCTGACCTGGAATTCGCGCTCCCGCCGGACAGATATTGATGCAGCCCATGCAGGCTATGCATGCGGATGAATCAACCTCGCCAGGGAAACCGGGCCGGATTGCGCCGGTAGGACAGTTTGTCCAGCACTGGCCGCATAAAACGCAGTTTGAGTTTACCTGTTGCGGCAACGGAGTCGGCGTATAGGGACGCAAATCAGGATTGCCTGGCACTTGCAGGCCAGGCTGGCCCCTGAATGCGTCGGAGGCCAGAATGCCTGCAATTTCGCGGGCGAAATTACGCGCAGATTCCACATCAGCTTCATTTGGCCGGCCGGAAGCGCAATCGGCCGCGAGCGTGTGTTCCGCAACGCAGGCGGCAGCGCCGACCGGCAGAAAACCCTGATTTTTCGCAATTGCAGTCAGTTCGAGCAGGGCATCGTCAAAGGCCCGGTTTCCGTATGTGACCAGGATAACCGCTGGAGTCTCCCGGGCTGTCAGGTTTGCGAATCTGGCGACTGCCGGCAGTGGAACGCGGCCTCCGTAAACAGGCGCGCAAAGCAGAACTAGATTCGCCGGGCTGAAAAACTGCTTCTTATCCTGGGCTGCAAGTGGGGTGACATTCGCTTCCTCATAGCCCGCTTGCGGGATGCACTGGCCAAACGTGAAAGCGATTTGCCTGCCGTATTCAAGCGTATGGCCGCAGGGGCTGAAGCTGATGAGATGGATGCCGCTGATCTCCATTTTTTCCGCCCTATTGGGAAAGCCCGCAGCGGCGCTCGATCAGCGCTACAGCCCGCGCAATTTGCCGCCCTTCGGAAGATTCCCTGGACAGCTCCTGTTCGACCTGCGTTATGCTGCGCATTACTGTGGAGTGGCGGCGGTTGAGCGCGCTGCCAATGCCTTCGAGACTCAATTCGGTATGTTTGCGGGCCAGATAAAAAACTGTGTTGCGGCCCTGGACGTATTCGTGCTTTCTGGAGCGGGAGCGCAGTTGCGTTTCAGTGAGGCCGAAGCTTTCGCACACAAGCCGCACAATCGCATTAATGTCCAGCGTGGATTCGGCGCTGGCGTACTGCCCCATTGTTTCAAGCGCCATATCCACAGTCAGGCCCGAATTGAGGAGTCTGGCCTTGAAGACCATGCTCTGAAGGCACGATTCGAGCTGGCGCACATCCGAGGACAGGCGCTCTGACACCAGGTTGCAGACCTCATCGGGGAGGGAAATCTGGAAAGTCCTGGCCTTGCGGCGCAGGATTTCGCGGCGCATTTCCAGATCCGGCTTTTCCATGCTGGCCATTATGCCGGAGCAGAATTGCGACGCCAGCTGGCTGTCCACATCCTGCAGCTGCCTGGGCGTGAAGGAAGATGTGAAAATCACGCGGCTGCCCCGCGCCTGGAGATTTTTGATCACTGCAAGGGCAAATTCCTGCATCGCCTTTTTGCGCTGCAGAAAGTGCACATCCTCAAGCAACAGCACGTCCGCCTTGCACAAATGCTGCTTGAAGTTTTCCAGATCTTTTGCGCGCATTGCAGCCACATAGCGCGAAGCGAACTGCTCTGCGGTGAGATAGACAATATTGAGCGGTCTTGCTTCCTGACTCAGCAGCTGGCCAGCCGCATGGGCAAGATGCGTCTTGCCGAGACCCGGGGCGGATGTGACGAACAGCGTGCGCACCTGGCCCTGCTGGCACATGTCCCGCGCGGCCGCGACTGCGAGACTGTTGCTCGCGCCTGTGACAAAATCCTCGAATTTGTAGCGCCAGACAGTAGCGGACGCCCTGGGAGCGGGCGTTGCCAGGGGCAGGTCGCGCTGTGTGGCAGCCGGAAATGCGCCGGCCAGAATGCTGGCTGCGGATTGCGGCGCCTGGGATTCGCCGGCGATCACATCAATCCGGATTTCTTCGGCTGCCAGGCCCAGAACAGGCGCGGCAGCCTGGGCAATCGTCTTGAGCAAATGCCTTTTGATCCAGTTGGCGACAAATCCGGAAGGAGCGACGAGCTTCAGTCCGTTTGCGGAAATGTCTGCGTTCAGGGGCGCGACCCAGATCCTGTACAGGCCTGAATCAAGCGAATTCCTCAGATTTTCGGTGATTTTTGTCCATTGCGTTTTCATGGCCTCTTTTTAAATTGGAAAGTCCCGTGGAGCCAAAAATGGATCAGTGAAGTTAGAAAATGGGGGCGCCCCGGTTACCCACAGGCAATCTGCTATATAACTTATTGATATAAGAGGAGATATGTGATTGCATAGATTCTGCGGCAGGCCATCAAACGCTTGCACGGCCTTGAAATCTGGCCACGCAAGCAGATTATCCACAATCTGGCTAAAAAATTATCAATAGGCTAAATACCAATTTATCTCGATTTTTCGCAAAATTTCTCGTTTTTTTGAAGCGAATTGTTTATAGATATGATATATAGAAGTTCTAGAAAGGGCTGAAAGCCTCATTTTCCGTAAGCATTGCGGGGTTTGACCAGGTGCGCTCCTTACGCCTTTTGCCAGAATAACGGCTCTACGCGTCATAAGATAAGAGCTGAACAGCCGGTAATGCTTGACTGGTTTCCGA
>JAAUYW010000125.1 GCA_014804915.1 Desulfovibrio sp.
CCTGCAGGCTTGGCAGCTGTTCGCGGCGATCAGCATTCAACCTGAAGAGCCTGCCCAGACGATCCGTCTTGCCAGTTCGTGAATTGACAAGCGTCTGGCCTTCTGCGACTGTGCCAGAATAAAGGCGCACGAAC
Source organism: Desulfovibrio sp. (assembly GCA_014804915.1). GTDB lineage: Bacteria > Desulfobacterota > Desulfovibrionia > Desulfovibrionales > Desulfovibrionaceae > Desulfovibrio. Next base: position 135 of record JAAUYW010000125.1, read on the forward strand.
GCGGTTTTGCGGCCGCCTTCCATGAGCACCTTGAACACCAGGCCAGCCGCTGGAGCCGCGGCGTCCGGCCTGATTTCAACTTCACTGCCCCTGTCGTCAATGCCAATGGCTGGCGGCAGATCCAGGGGCGATGGCAAATACTGGCTTATGGCATCCAGCAGCGGCTGCACGCCGCTATTGCGCAAGGCCGCGCCCGCCAGCACTGGCGTAATGGCGCGGCTGATGACAGCCCTGCGCAATGCCGCGTGAATCCAGTCAGCGGGAACGGCCTCTCCGGCCAGCCATTTTTCCATGATCTGGTCGTCAATCTCGGCAAGAGATTCCAGCAATTTTTCGCGCCAGGGGGCGGCGAGGCCGGTTTCAGCATCGGAAAGGGGAGAGCGGAGCACAGTCATGCCTTCGCTTGCTGCGTCAAACTGGATTTTTTCCATTGCTATCAGGTCAATCACGCCGTCATAATCCGGACCTGCGCCAAGCGGCATATTGATTGCGACCGGATTGGCGCCCAGCCGCTCGCGCATTGCCCCGAGCACAGCCTCAAAATTCGCGCCATCGCGATCCATCTTGTTGACAAAGGCAAGTTTAGGCACCCTGAACTGCTCTGACTGGCGCCAGACTGTTTCGGACTGCGGCTCAACGCCTCCAACAGCGCAAAAGACGCAGACAGCGCCATCCAGAACACGGAGGCAACGTTGCACTTCCATTGTGAAATCAACATGGCCAGGAGTATCCACGAGATTGATGCTATTGCCATTCCACTGGCAGGTGGTGCAGGCAGAGGCGATGGTTATGCCGCGCTCCTGTTCTTCAGGCATAAAATCCATTGTGGCCGCGCCATCATGCACTTCGCCAAGCCTGTGGATTTTTTGGCAATAAAAAAGCATGCGCTCGGAAAGGGTGGTTTTGCCGGCATCAATATGCGCCATTATGCCAATATTGCGGATATCAGCTATATTCACATTTGCCATTTTTTCTCCTGTCAGGCCGGATTGCGATTCGGCTTCACGCCATAGCGCCGCATTTTTTCATAAAGGGCCGAGCGGGAAATCCGCAAGACCCTGGCTGCGGCTGCGACATTTGCGCCGCAAAGATCCAGGGCATTGCGGATGGCATCGGCCTCGGCCTCGCGGGCTGCGCTTGCCAGCGGACTTGCGGCAGCGTTTGCCGGCTGTAAAATTCCCGCAGGAAAATCCGCGGGAAGAATTCTGTCGCCATTGCGCATTGCAGCGGCATGGACAACGGCATTGCGCAGCTGGCGGGCATTGCCGGGCCAGGCAGCGCGCAGCATCAGCTCGCATGTTTCAGGCGCAAATGCCACGTATTCAAGCCCCATGCCCTGCAGCACAGCGCAGGCTATAGGCATTATATCTTCCTTGCGCATTCGCAAGGGGGGCAAGTAAAGCACAAATGTGCTCAATCTGTAATAGAGGTCTTCTCGGAATGCGCCTGTGCGCAGCATGGATTCAAGCGGGCGGTTTGTGGCAGCGATCAGCCTGAAATCCACAGGCCGGGAATTAATCGCGCCCAGGCGGCTGACTACTCCAGAGTCAAGAGCTCTCAGGAGCTTGGCCTGGATTTCTGGCGCAAGCTCGCCAATTTCATCCAGAAACAGGGAGCCGCCGTCAGCCAGCTCGATCTGTCCGGGCTTGCCCTCTGGCCGGGCTCCGGAAAACGCGCCCTTTTCGTAGCCAAAAAGCTCCGCCTCAAACAATTCCGCAGGAATGGCGGCGCAATTAATGCAGATCAACGGGCCCCGGCCTGCCGGGCTTTCGGCATGGATGGCGTGCGCGAAGAGTTCCTTGCCAGTGCCAGTTTCGCCAAGAATTAGCACTGGTTCGCCAATCGCGCTATACCGCTTGGCCTGGGCTTTCAATTTTCTGATCGCTTCGCTCGCGCCCAGGATATTTTCGAACGTAAACAATGGCGGATGGCTGGCCAGGAAACGGCGTCTTTGCGAACCCTGTTTGCGGCTGCGCCTTTCAATGCGCGCCGACAGGTTTAGAAGCTCGGCAGGCTCCCTGAAAATCGCCTGCGAGATCATGCCCATCACCTGCCCGGTGCCATCCCTGGCCGGCAGCCGGTTGACAATTACCGGCTGGGCAAGCCCAAGCTGACACAGGTCGCCCATTTCCGGTTTGCCGCTTGCCATTACCTCATGAGCGCGGGAATGGGGTATGGCGATTGTGATTGGCAAGCCTATGAGCGCCTCCGGCTTGCGGCCCAGGAGATCGGCATAGGCGCGATTGACAAAACGGACTATGCCCTGCCTGTCGCAGTACAAAAGCCCCATTGCGAGACTGTCGAGAATCAGGCTCATATCAGGCAGGCTGGCATCAGGCATTGCTGTCTTCTCCCAGGGCCCAGACGCTGAAACGGGCCTTTTTGCCGGCAGCCAGGGTTTCGGTTTCAAGGCCCAGGGCGGCGCGCCCATTTGGAATTGCCATGCGTAAAAGCGCAGGCAGGGGTAATCCGAATTCGGTTTGTAAAAACCGCGCCTCGTTGCGCACATCCAGATCTTCGCAGGAAGTCAGTCCATCCGTGCCCAGGCAGAGCAGAATGCCGGCGTCGGCAAGCTTTTGCGCAGGCGCAAGGCCCACAGCGAGATTTCGGTTGGAGCGCGGACAAAGGCAAATCGCGGCGCCTGTAGCTGCAAACTTCATGATTTCCGAATCTTCCAGTTGAACGCAATGCACTGCAAGCGTGCCTTTTTTAAGCAGGCCGTGCCTTAGCGCCAGGCGCACGGGGCCCAGTCCCGGCGGCTGCCAGTTATCAGGCAATACGTTGCCTCGATAAAGCTCTGCAAGCGGCCCGGCGCCAGAGACCAGCATTTCAGTTTCTTCTGGCGATTCTGCCAGATGAAAGGTGAAAATCCTGCCCATGGACTCGCACCAGGCCTGGGCAATCCGCATTTGTGCGACCGAGGTTGAATAAAGCGCGTGGCCGCATGGCGCGCAACGCAGGGCAAGGCCCGGATTTGCGGAGATGGCCTGCCTACAGCGTCCTGGCCAGGGCGAAGCCGCATCTTCCGTAAAGCCAAGCCACTCGCAAAAACTGGTCAGTGGCAAATCCTGGGCGGCGGCCGCCTCAAGAGCGCCGGGAATGGAGCCCCCCACATCACCGGCATGGCCAGTGCCACACGCTTGCAGGCATGCCACCGCATCAGCAAGCGCGGCCCTTTCCCGTGATCCAAATCCGGACCTGATTACCGGAAACAGGCGCGGCAGCATCGATTTGAGCCATTCCGTAAAACCGAGACCCCAGACTGTGCCTTCAAGCCAGGAGAGTTGCAAATGGGTATGGGCATTGACAAGCGGCGGGCAGATCATGGCATCGCCAAAATCGGTCAGCTCGTAATCTGGGGGAACGGCCAAATTTGCGCCGATCGCAACGATTAAGTCATTATCGGCGAGGATTACGCCATTTTCCAGGGCTCTTACAGGCTCATACAGGGCCGCCCCGCGGGCTGGCTCCAGAATGGGAACGAGCAAGCGGGATTTCCAGGCTTGTTTGCGGCTGGCAGGCATTGGCCAATTATCGGCTTAAAATAAAAAAGCCGCAAGGAATCCCTGCGGCCAAAATGGAAAACCGAAGTCAGCTATTGCTGGCGGGTAAAGACCATGTTGCCCTTGAAAGCCTGGCAGGCCGGATCAAGATTCTGGAAAGGAAGCGCGTCGTCCGCCAGCTTCACAGTCTTGTCTTCAGGCCAGAGTGAGAAATTGGGGAAAGTCTGGGAATCCACTGCCAGAATGGTATTGGGGTGATATACATCGCCATTTTTGCCTTCGGCTGTCACTGTGTTGGTGGTAGCCTGAATCTGGACATTGCATTTGCCGGATTTATCCATGATGGCGACGTTGAAGTTGTTTTCGCCCTGGCCCTGGCTCACCACGAGAGTGCCGGCATCATTGGCATAATTGCCTACAACCGCATTCTGGGCATTGGCGACGGTAATATTGGCCATGAAAACCAGAGCCGCAAGAATTAAAAGCTTCTTCATCCTGAATCTCCATATTGGTTCATCTGGCATGATTGCCGCAAAAAATATAAATGCGCCAGGGCGGCCTGTAAAGTAGGCGCATGGGCAAAAGTCGAAATATTTTATTCGTGCCTGTTCGCTGGCTGGAGCGGGGTAATCACATTCACAGGGCTGCCTTTCTGCCAGGTCGCTATATTTGCCGCCATTATATCCACTATGTTCTGTCTGGCATGCAGGGTCGCCCAGGCCATGTGCGGGGTTATCAATGTATTTGGCGTCCGGAACAATGGGCTGGAAGCATCCGGAGGCTCAATGGCCATGACATCCGTGCCCAGGCCGCCCAGCTGGCCGGATTCCAGCGCCCTGGCTACAGCTTGCTCGTCAACCAGGCCGCCTCTTGCCGTATTGATCAATAGCGCGCCTTTTTTCATTTTTCCAAGGGTTTCAGCATTAATCATGTTTTCCGTTTGTGGCGTAACCGGACAATGCAGGGAAATCACGTCCGAAGCGCCAAGGAGCTGGTCCAGGCTTGCGAACTCGAAAGGGTAATCCGCCTTGCCGCGGCCGCTGCGCGACCAGGCCAGGATTTTCATGCCGAGCGCATGCCCATAGGAACCCATTGTTTTGCCAATGGCGCCAAAGCCAGCCAGGCCCAGGGTAAGTCCGGTCAGACAAAGCGGCGGCTTAAGCCAGTAGCACCAGCCACGTTTTTGCCATTCTCCAGACTTGACGCTCTGGCTGTGCAGGGCGGTATGGCGCGCAAGCTCAAGCAGCAGGGCCAGGGCATGCTGGGCGACATCCTGAACGCCATAGCCAGGCACGTTCACAGCCACGAGACCCGCGCTGGCGAGGGCTTCCAGATCCAGAATATTCGCGCCAGTGGCAAGCACGCCGACAAGGCGGCATTTTTTCAGATGCGCAAGCTCTGCGGCGCGAACCGGAACCTTGTTTGTCAGGATTATCTCCGCATCTCCGACCCGATCCGCAAAATTCCCGCTGCTGGTTGAATCAAATTTGACAAGCTCGCCCAGACTTTCAATTTTTTTCCAGTCCACATCTCCGCAATCAAGTGGATAGCTATCCAGAACCACTATTTTCATGATTTTTCCCTGCCTTTCTCCTGGCGCAGAATTCCTGGGCGGAGCACGGGCGCCGCTTTACAATAACCTCGAACGGGCGGATAATCAGCCTCTCAATCATCACTTACTGGAGGCGCGCCATGCTAAAAAAAGGCATGGACGTTTTATTGGTGCTAATTGCGCTGTTATTGCCTGCGGGCCTGGCAGATGCCGCGCCTGTTACAGCCCTGATTCCCAGCCAGCCTGGCCTTGATCAGGACAGCAGGCCCCAAAACGAAGTCGATGTGCTGATCTGCCTGCTGAACCCGTTCACAAACACCGGCATTGATATGGACATGCCGCAGTTTTTCGCTGTTCTTTATTATCCCGAGAATTTTGACGAAGCAACCATGCAGCCGGAAATGCGGCCGCTTCTGGGCGATGTGGAAGAAATCCGCTATCTGGACAAAAAGGCCTGGGGGGCAAATGTCGCCATTGACAAGCCCGGGCTTTACCAGTTTGTCCTTGAAGCAAGACCCTGGTTTGACGCAGGGCGCGATATCTATCTGCATCAGCAGGTGAAAGTGGCTATGCCGGCGTATGGCGGCCACAAGGGCTGGGGAACCTCATTTGGCCAGTCCTTTGAAATTTTGCCGCTGACACGGCCATTTGGACTGACAGCGCCAGCGCTCTTTTCAGCCCAGATCCTGATTGACGGCAAGGAGCTTGCAAACCTGCCTGTCAGCATGGGCCGCATCCACCAGACACCCAGGCCAGCCCTGTCGCCTTTTCATGAAGCGCTGGCTGCGCGCACAGACAGTCGCGGGCAATTTTCCTTTGTCCTGAATGAGCCTGGCTGGTGGTATTGTGAGGCATCAATACCAGGCGCGCCGCTGAAGGGCCCTGACGGCAAAATGCGCGATCTCGAGCGCTCGACCATTTTCTGGCTTTTTGTTGACGCGCCCGTAAAAGCGAAAAAGTGATCCTGCGCATTTCCGGACTGCGCCAGTTTACAAGCGTAATGCCATGGTCAGACGCAGCAGTAAAAAATCAAAGGCATGGCGACTGCTACAATAATATCACAGCCTGTTCACCGCGCTCCGGCAGGGAAGAGCACTACGCCCATTGTTTTGAGCAAAATGCGGATATCGAGCAAGATGGAGAGATTCTTGATATAGTAGAGATCATATTCCAGCTTGCGGCGGGCATCTTCCTCCGAAGCGCCATAGGGGTAGGACACCTGGGCCCAGCCAGTCAGGCCGGGCTTCACAGTATGGCGCATGCCGTAATAGGGAATGGTCTTTTTCAGCTGCCTTACAAACTCCATTCTCTCCGGCCTTGGCCCGATGAAGCTCATATCGCCCTTGAGCACATTCCAGAGCTGCGGCAGCTCATCAATCCGCGTCTTGCGCATGAACCTGCCGATGCGGGTAACGCGCGCGTCGTTTCTGGCCGCCCAGACTGCGCCATTTTTTTCGGCGTCCTGACGCATGGAGCGAAATTTGAAAACCGTGAATTCCCTTTCATGCAGGCCCACGCGCTTCTGGCGGTAGATCACTGGCCCTGGCGATTCCAGGCGCACAGCCAGGGCGGCCAGCAGCGTAATCGGGGCGGTAAGCGTTAGCAGGCTGAGAGAAATGATGACATCCAGGGCGCGCTTCAGTCTTCGCAGGGAGCCGCGCGTATTGAGCGAAAAGCCTTCAGCCTGCAAAAGCCACTCGTCGTTAATCTGGGAAAGCGGCAGGCGCTGTACAATATGCTCATAGAAAGAGCGGATATCCACCACCATCACGCCATGCAGTTTTGCCTCAAGCAGCTCGTGCGCGATCTCGTCATCCAGCGGCGCATCCGGTAGCAGGACAATCATTGTCGCCCTGGTCTTGCGGGCTGCTTCAAGCGCCATAAAGGATGGGCCAAGATATTTTTCCGGCCCGGCGTCCGGAGCAGGCTCGCCCACATAGCCCACAATTTCCGCTTTGGGCAGGCCCTCCCCGAGCAGCTTGCGCACGTTGCCAGAGCGGTCAACGCCAACCAGCAGCACGCGCAATGGGTGCGTGATCTTGTCCGCATTGATGTAATAGAGCCAGCGCCAGCCCAGACAAAAGAGCAGCGAGAGCGAAAACAGCAAAAGCAGGGTGAGCCGGTCGAAACGCCAGTGATCAAAAGCGTAGGAAGCGGTAGCCGAGGAAACTATGCCCAGCAGGCAGGCTATGATCACGCGCGCCGCAGTATCGCGAAAATCTTCCTGCGCCATGTTATAGGCGTCCAGAATGTACAGGAAGAGCATATAAAAGAAGATGGTGAACAGGGAAGCGCCGGTATAGTCCTTGAAGACTTCCAGGTCTGGCTCAATTGTCATAAGGCCGGAAATGGCCAGGGCGACGCCAAGACAAAAAATGTCAACGCATTGCAAAAGCGCCTTGCGATAAACGCTGATCATGCTTCAGCCTCCATGCCCAATCTGGCAAGAATGCTGTCTGCCACTACCCGGGCATCAAATTTGCCAGTTGCAATGGAGCGGCCCTTTTCGCCCATTTGGCCAATCAGGTCCGGATTCAACAAAAAACGCTCCATTGCCGCCGCCAGGGAGGACGGGTTCTTCACCGCAGCTAGAAAGCCATTTTCTCCATCCTCCACCACATCCCTGCAGCCCGGCACATCGGTGGCGACCAGCGCCCGGCCTGCGCTCATCGCCTCCAGCAGCGCCGTGGGCAGGCCCTCGCGCCAGGATGGCAGCACAACCACATGCGCCTGGCCGAGAAAAGGGCGCACATCTGCGGTTTCGCCCAGATATTCAATGCTTTCCCATTGCTCCAGTTCAGATGGATTCAGGCTGCCTGGGCCTGTCTCGCGGGGACCAAGCAGCTGAAAACGGGCATTTGGCCATTTTTTCTTCAGGATTGCCGCAGCCTGCGCGTATTCGGCAATGCCTTTTGCTTCCAGCAGGCGCCCTATAAGCAGGAATGTAATCGATCCTGAATCCGGGGGCAGCGGCATTTGCGCAAAATGTTTAGTATCAACGCCAGTGCCTGCCGCATACAGCACAGGCGCGGAATCGGACAGAATCCCCTGTTCCCGGAAAAGCCGGCTGTCATCCCGATTTTGAAAAAAAATCCCCTGCGCGTGCTTCAGGCTTGTCCTGTAAAGCATACGGCTGACATGATTTATGATTTTCTTGAAAAAACTGTCAGCCTCAAACGCGTAGCCAAGGCCGGTGATTGTGGCGTAGATTTTGGGGACGCCGGCAAGCCAGGCTGCCTGGCAGCCGTAAATTATCGGCTTGATGGTAGTAGCAAAAAGAGCATCCGGCCTTTCAGAAGCAAAAATTCTCCTGAGCTCAAAAAATGAGCCGGCATCCCTGAGCGGATTCAAGCCCTTGCGGTCAAGCCTGTAATTTATGACTCTGGCTCCATATTCGCGCAATCTTGCTTCTGAAGCATTGTCTCCGCCTGGCACGCAGCAAATCGCCTCGGCGCCACGTTCAACAAGGCGCAGGATCAACACGCGCCAGAAAACAGCCATGGAGCGGCTCTGGTTACTGAGCAGCATGATCTTCATTTTTTGCCTGCCCCGCGCAAGTTTGTCGCTTTTGGCCGAAAAGCCGTTTTATCAAAAGCGGGCCGCAATCCAGCTAATCTGGCTTGACGCGGCAATGTATGAAATTCCGGAATGTGAAATCCAGGCCGGCAATGCACATGGCCCTTGTCTTGGCGCCTATGTACCATGTGAGGCCGCCGGCGATGATCGCGCCAAAAATTGCCCTGGCAAAGGGAAGGAAACGCAAAAGCAGCCCGAATACAAGCGGGCCGAGCACCGCTGCGAGAATAATCAAAATCAGGTATAATCCGGGTCGCCTGCCAAATTTGGCGCAAATTTTGCGCAGCATGACATATTGGGTAATAATTAGTAAAGGAGCGTGCGCCACAGGCAATGGGAACAGTCCGATCACGCAGGCTATGCCAGCGCAGACGCGCAAGACGACCAGGGATTCCGCGTCTGCGTCAACAGGAGTCTCCTTTGCGGAATTTTGCCTGGAGCTGAAGAGGTCTGCCTTGATCGCATCAAGGTCTGCGCTGCCAATCTGGCCGGCAGCCGCAAGCGAGCAGGCATTGCGCAATTTGCCAATCCAGTCCGGAACTGGCTGGCCGGATCCAAGCAACTGGCGTGAGACCTGGGCGAACTCGGCTTCTGTGAGCAGGCCCTGCGCCCGCCAGGTGGAAAATTCGCGTATCATTTCAGAATCCATAACCTCTATCCTCTCCCTTGCCTCTTGCAGGCTGCTTGCACCCTACATTAACTTGTGGCGAGTCTTGACGCAACTTGTCAAAAAGGCAATCATTAATTGCTTTTCACTCTTGCTGGCAGAAAACCTGCGCCAGAAAACTAAAAAAAGCGCGCGGAAGATTGGCCGCGCAGCCCGGGCTTCAGGCAATCGCCCAGATTGGCGTTGCCTCCATTTCCAGGCCGGAAGGCCGTAGATCAAGGAGGTTCCATGCTCGAAACCACTGTAGTTGTTATTGGCGGCGGCGCCACCGGCATGGGGACGCTGCGCGACCTCAGCATGCGCGGCGTGCCTGCCATCCTGCTGGAGCAGGGGGGCATAGCGCATGGCACCAGTTCCCGCTATCACGGGCTTTTGCATAGCGGCGCGCGCTATGTCGTAAATGACCCCGCTTCCGCAAAGGAATGCATTGAAGAGAATATGATTCTGCGGAAAATCGGCAAGGAATGCGTGGAAGTTTCCGAAGGCTTTTTCGTGCTCACTCCCCAGGATGATCCCAGTTTTGTCCAGCCCTGGCTGGAGGGCTGCAAAAAAGCGGGCATAAGCGCCGAGGAAGTGCCAATTGCGAAAGCGCTTGAGCTTGAGCCTAACCTGGCCCCGGATATCCGGGCCTGCTACCGCGTGCCGGATTCCAGCGTCGATGGTTTCAGGCTGGTTACCCACAACCGCATGTCTGCCGAAAAATATGGCGGCCAGGCTTACAACTATCACAAGGTCACTGCGATCAATGTCGAAAATGGCCGGGTTGCCAGCGTAACAGCCAGGGACATGTTCACCAATGAAACAAAGGAAATCCGCTGCCGCTTTGTGATCAACGCCTCTGGCTCCTGGGCAGGAGAAATTTGCGCTCTTGCCGGGCTGAATGCCCAGATAACCCCTGACCGCGGCACTCTGATAGCCTTTAATCATCGTTTTACATCGCGCATTATCAATCGCCTGCATGCCAGCGCGGATGGAGATATTTTTGTGCCGCATGGCTCAATCACCATTCTTGGCACCACATCCGTGCCCACTGACAGGCCGGATGACACGACTGCCCCGTATTCGGAAGTGGCAAAGCTTCTGGAACTGGGCAGGCCGCTGTTCCCGGATGTGGATTCCTACAGAATTTTGCGCGCATTCGCAGGCACGCGCCCCCTGTACACGCCTGGCGGCGCCTCCGGCCGCAAGGCTACGCGCAATTTCTCTGTAGTCGATCATTCTGCCGATGGCCTTGAAGGCATGGTCTCCATATTTGGCGGCAAGCTCACTACCTACCGGCTCATGGCGGAAAGGGTGTGCGATGTTGTTTGCGGCAAGCTGGGTGTTACGGCGCCATGCAGGACTGCTGACGAGCCCATGGTAGAGCCCACTGATCCCGAGTTGCTTAAAAACGCTGAAAAATATTTCCCGGTGCATGGCCTGGCAGTCATGGCCAACAGGCTTGGCGATGAACTGCCGTCCGTGCTCAAGGCAGCCGAGCGGATGGCTGAGGCCGCGGAAAAGTCTGATGCCTGCAATGCCACTCATGCCACCGATTATTGCGGCAATCCCCTGCTCTGTGAATGCGAAATGGTGAGTCTGGCCGAAATAGAGCGCGTAGCCCGCGATCCGCAGATTCATTCTCTCAAGGACATCCGCCTGCGCACCAGGCTGGGCATGGGCACATGCCAGGGCGCGTTCTGCGCTGTGCGCACTGTCGGCTCGCTTGTGGAGCATGGCATCAATCTCGAATATCCGCCCACAGAAAGCGTAGCCAAGTTCGCGCAGGAGCGCTGGAAAGGCGCGCGCCCGGCACTATGGGGCATCCAGGCAAGGGAAATGGAATTTGGCCGAGCGCTTTATGCTGGAGTCTTAAATCTGGACGGTGCCTCACATGAGCAACTCAACTGATGTAATTGTTATCGGCTCCGGCCTTGCCGGCCTGATGGCCGCATACGCCGCAGCCAAAAACGGAGCGGCCGTGAAAGTCATGAGCGAGGGCGTGGGCAACCTCGCCATCAGCCCTGGCTGTATTGATCTTCTGGGCTATGACAGGGAAGGCAGGAGAATTGACGATCCCTGGGCGGAAATCCCCAATCTCCCCCAGGAGCATCCATACAGCCTCATTGGCGAGGCGGCAATCAGGGAGAGCCTGGAAGAATTGCAGGCTGCGCTCGAGGGCCAGGGGCTCAAGCTTGCGCCATTCAGGGATTCTGCCGGCGCGGCAAAAAATTCGCTTGTGCCCACAATTATGGGCACTTTCAAGCCAAGCTGGCTTGTTCCGGCTGAAATGGACAATGACCAGATCCAGAATGCAGGGAAAATCCTGATTCTGAGCATCAAGGGCTTTCGCGACTGCAGGCCCCAGATGATTCGCGGCCAGCTGCTGCGCTATCCAGGCTGGGCAAACCGGGATATCGCCACGCTTGTCCTGCCCGCTCCTTTTGATGAGCATGGCCGCGCTCTTAATGCCCTTGATCTGGCGCATTTTCTTGATCTGCCTCGCGGCCGCGACTGGCTGATGAACAGGATAAAGGGCCTTGGCAAGAAATACGATCTTGTCCTGATGCCGCCCATGCTGGGAGCAAGGGCCAATTCCAGAATCAGATCCGTGGTCCGGGAGGAGCTGGGCTGCCCATATGTGGAAATGCTCTCCGTTCCCCCTGGCGTAGCCGGCTTGCGGATTCGCGATGCCCTGGCGGATATGCTGGTTAACATGAATGTGGAATTTTACGAGAATGCAAAAGTGATTCGCTCCACCCTTGCTGGCGGCAAATGCGGAAGCATTACAGTCCACGCCTCGGGACGCGAATTTGAACAGACTGCAAAGACCTTTGTCGCCGCTACGGGCGGCGTAATAGGCGGCGGCGTGCTGCTGGGCCAGGGCACCGCGACCGAGGCGGTATTTGGGCTGGAGATTCCCGTGCCTGCCAATGTGGATGAATGGTCTGTGCCAGAACTTTTTGGCAATCACCTGGTTTCCAGACTTGGTGTTGAAACTGACAAAAGCCTGCGGCACAAAGATCTTGAAAATGTATTTTTTGCTGGCCGCACTCTGGGCGGCTATGATTACGCAGCGGAAAAAAGCGGCCATGGCGTAGCCTGTTCAACTGGCTGGCTGGCCGGAAAGCTGGCTGCCGGTTACGCGCAGGGAGGGAATTAATGGAAGTTCGCATCAATCCGGACAAATGCATAGCCTGCACCACGTGTGTTGTAAACTGCCCGGTTTCAAAGGTTACCAACAAGTACCTTGGCCCGCGCATGATCGGTCCCGCATACGAGCGCTTTCGCCTGCTGGCCATCCCGGAAGACGAATCTCTCACCTATTGCTCGAATTGCAAAAACTGCGACATCACCTGTCCCCAGGGCGTGCCGGTTTCCAGCATTAATATGCTTGCCAGGGCGGAGCACTCCAAACGTTTCGGCTCCAGCCTGCGGGACTGGGTTTTGGCGCACGGCGAATTGCAGGCCAAACTTTTGCAAATCATTCCGGCAGGACTCAAGAATTTTGGCATGTTAAATCCGCTCACCCGCTTCGCGCTTGACAAACTGGGAATTGACAAGCGGGCGCCATTGCCAAAATTCGCCTTCCGAACTTTCCGGCAACTGCTCAAAAAAGTGAAACAGCCGGAGTTGTCGCGCAAGATTGTTTTTTTCCCGGGCTGTTTTGTCGATGTCTATGATCCCCAAACCGGCCTTGACATGGTCTGGGCGTTCAATCGCGCAGGTTATAATGTAA